>JBGTKE010000371.1:0-7592 GCA_041744775.1 Hyphomonas sp.
CGCCGCGCGCGTCGCGAAGCACGGCCCCGTCCACATCGCCGAATCCGAAGCGCCGCCGCACATCGCCGCCGTGACCGCGTCCCTGCGCGCCATCCTCTCCGGCGTGCCCACACGCTTCGATGACGTCGCCCTCGACATGAGCGGCCTCTCCGATTTTGAAGCCGCCCTTTACACCGCCCTGCGCGCTGTCGGCTGGGGAGAGACCGTCTCTTACGGTGATCTCGCCCGCCGCATCGGCGCGGACACCGGAGCCGCCCGCGCGGTCGGCCTCGCCATGGGCCGCAATCCCTGGCCGGTCATCGTCCCCTGCCACCGCGTGCTGACCTCCGACGGAAAGCTCGGCGGCTTCTCCGCGCCCGGCGGCGGGCGCACCAAAGCGGCGCTCCTTGCCCGCGAAGGCGTCCACCTGGACGGCGGCCAGCTCGCCCTCTTCGAGTGAGTGCGGCTTGGTTGGCCGCGTCGCACAAACTGGACATTCAGGGCCGGGAGAGGCAAAAGGGCCGCCATGGACCGTTTGGAAAAACTCTGTATCGAAAAAGGCCTCCGGATGACCGAGCCCCGGCGCATCATTGCGCGGGTCCTGTCGAGCTCGGATGACCACCCGGACGCCGAGGAATTGCACCGCCGCGCCAACTCGCTCGACGGCTCGATCTCGCTGGCCACGGTCTACCGGACCGTCAAGCTGTTCGAGGATGCCGGCATCATCCAGACCCACGCCTTCCGCGATGGCCGCGCGCGCTATGAGGAAGTGCCCGAAGAACACCACGACCACCTGATCAATGTGAAGACCGGCGCGGTCGTCGAGTTCCACTCGGAGGAGATCGAGAAGCTGCAGGAAGAGATCGCGCTCAAGCTCGGCTTCCGCCTCGTCGACCACCGGCTCGAACTTTACGGCATCCCGATCAAGGAAGGGGAGTAATCCCCTCCCGCGCTATTCCTCCAGCACGACCTTGAAGATACCGTCGAAATCCTTGCTGGCGACATAGAGATACCCGTCCGGGCCTTGTGCCACATCGCGGATGGACAGGTTGGCGCCGCGCAGCAGGTCTTCCTTGCCAGCCACCTTGCCGCCTTCCAGATCGATCCGTACAAGGACGAGCCCGCTCGGCCCGTTCATGCCGCCCAAAAACAGGTCGCCGCGCCAGCCGGGATAGACATCGCTGGTCAGCATCGTCAGGCCCGACGGCGCAATCGACGGCACCCAGTAGGTCTGCGGCGCGGTGATGCCCTCGGCCCCGGTCTGGTCGGTGATCACCGTGCCGTCATAGTTGACGCCGTAGGTGACCCTGGGCCAGCCATAATTGGCGCCCTTGGTGATGATGTTCAGCTCGTCACCGCCCTTCGGGCCGTGCTCGGTTTGCCACAGCGT
Source organism: Hyphomonas sp. (assembly GCA_041744775.1). Lineage (GTDB taxonomy): Bacteria > Pseudomonadota > Alphaproteobacteria > Caulobacterales > Hyphomonadaceae > Hyphomonas. The sequence continues at coordinate 1,370 of JBGTKE010000371.1, forward strand.
ACCCGATACCGTGTCATAATAGAGGCCCTGCGAATTGCGGTGACCGTAGGACCAGACTGCCGGGTTTCCGCCTGAACCATCCGCAAACGGATTATCGGCCGGGATCGAGCCATCCGGATTGATCCGGATGATCTTGCCATGGGTCGTCTTGGGGTCCTGGGCGAGGTCCATGTACTTGTAGCCCTCGCCGATCGTGGCGAACAGCGTGCCGTCATTGCCAAAGGCGAAGCGCGATCCATAGTGATAGGTCGTGTCGCGCAGGTCGCCGCGAAACAGTTCCTCGACAGCTTCCAGCGCCGAATGGTCCTCGCTCAGGCGGCCGCGCACCATGAGCGTCGAATTGGCTTCCGGCGTGCCCGAAGAAAGCGACACATAGACCAGCCGGTTGTCGGCAAAGCCGGGATCCAGCGCCACGTCGAGATAGCCGGCCTGGTCCTGCGTCAGGGCAGGGGGCAGGCCGCTGACCGGCGCCGGCACCCCGGAGCCGGGGGGCAGGAATTTCAGGCCGCCTTCCTTCTCGGTGAACAATAGTCCGCCATCGGCCAGGAATGTCATGCCCCAGACCTGCTCGGCCTCAACTACAGGCTCGAGCCTGACCTTGGTGTCGCTGACCACGATCGCTGCGGACGGCTCGCCCGGCGGCGAACAGGCGGCGAGCGCGGCGAAGACGGCAAGGGCGGGCAGGCGGGTGAAGGCGTTCATAGCGCGGCTCCGGTGTGAATTCGGTTGCCCGCAGACATAGAGTGTCCCGCGTGCGGCGCCAACGAAAAAGGGGCGGCCCCGCAAGGCCGCCCCCCGATCAATTGACGCTCAAGGCGCCGGTTACCAGGACTTCGTGACCGATATGCCGTAGGTGCTCGGCTCGGTGAGGAAGATGTTGGTGAACAGGCCCGAGGAGTCATCGGTCAGGTAAGCCCCGGTGATGACTTCTTCATTGGTGACATTCTTGCCGAACAGATCAACCCGCATGCCGGCTTCGTCATTAAAGAACGACAATGACAGGTTGAGGTTGTCCCAGCTGGGCAGTTTGTCGCGCGCAGTGTTGAAGACGCGGCTGTAGCTGTCGGACTGACGATAATAGTCCACCCGGCCTGTCAGGCCCCAGTTGCCGAATGAACCCGGATTCCAAGTATACTCGGCACCGAAGTTGAACGTCGACTCCGGCGCACCCGGTTGGGAATTGCCGTCGAGGTTCTTCGCGTCTCCATCAAACGGGGTCAGGGCAGATCTTGTGCTCGTCGAACCGTCCGCATTTGTCACTGTGACCGTCGAGCCCGTCAGACCGAGAGCCGCTTCAAGGTTCGCCGTGCCTCCGAAGGCAGCCGCCGTAGCCCCGTTGCAGATGCCGCGGGCCGCGCCGTCGGGAAGGAAGGCGAGTACTGCAGCATAGCCTTGGGCCGAGACAACGCAGTTCGAGTAGGTCGAGGCGTTCTTCAGCGCCACGAGGTCGGCGCGTCCGTTCGTGCGGTCTAGGACGTCGATGCCAAACGTGTCCTGGATCTCTGTGTTGAGCAGGCCAAGGTTTGCGTTGACAATCAGGGTCGATACCGGGTTCCAGATCGTCTCGAGCTCGAGGCCCTGGATTTTGGTGTCGATGTTGAAGTTCGCCGAGGTCCGGTTGATGATCTGCGTGATCTGGTAGCCTTCATAGTCATACATGAAGCCCGTGGCGTTGAGTTGCAGAGCGCCTCCCGCCAGTGTGTTTTTCGTACCGATCTCGTAGGAATTGATGAACTCCGGATCGAAGACCTGAGCGAAGAGGTTTGCTCCGGCCGGTTGGGGCGGGTTGATACCGCCGCCCTTATAGCCCCGCGAGTAGAAGGCATAGATCAAAGTGTCTTCGGAGAAGCCCAGATCCGGGCTCCAGTCGAAGCCGACCCGGCCGGTGGTCTCTTCGAAATTGGCGTTGATCGTGCCGTCACCGCCATCATCGTTCGAAGCGCCGGCAATCGGCCGGGGCTGAAGTGGATCGCCGCCGGGGATGGCTGCAGCCGGCGTAAACAGGAAGGTCGGAATGACTTCCTGTTCTTTCTTGTCGCTCGTATAGCGCAGGCCGAGCGTGAACTTCAGGTCGTCCGTGAAATCATAATAAGTTTCACCGAACAGAGCATAGGAATCGAGCGTGTAGGGCGACAGGGAGCGGAAGTAGTTGCCGCCATCACCTTCCAGGCCACCTCCAAAGGCGGGAATTCCGTTCGTGCCCGGATCAATTGGAACCAGACCACCAAAAAAGGCACCCCCCGCAGCGTTGTTCAGCTGTGTCAAAGCCGTCAGTGAGTTCGACAGCACGTAATAACCATTGGTGGGGTCTTGCGGATCGATCGATTCGAAATCGACCTTGATGGCGCCCAAATTGAAGTTGAACGGTCCGTCAAACGTCGATTGCAGGCGCAGTTCGTGAGTTTTTTGTTCACTGCTTCCGCCGGCCAGGTCGAATGTTCTGAAACGGTTCGATGCGCCGAGTTGCGGGTCGTTCACGGTGCCGTTTGGGAACAGAATCGGATAGAGAACCGGAACTGCAGCGAACGGACCGGCTGTCGCGTTGAATGCGATTGTCGGCGCGATCTTGTTGTAATCTTCACGCGAGTCAAATGCCGTTTCGTTGTAGCTGCCGATATAGGAGAGCTTCAGAGAATCGGTGACGTCAAACTCACCCCTCAGTGTGTATAGCGTTTGGTCCGCATAGTAAGTCGGATCGAACGCGGATTCTATGTTGCGCAGGTTCGGATCAACCGGCGCGGTGAACGCGTCGCCATTGAGAAGGCCGGCGATGATCGCGAGACCGCCGCCAAGTGTAGCGACCGAATTCACCCGGTCGTTCATGTTCCCGAGCTCTGTGTCGGTACAGCCGAGCGACGTTACCAGCCGGTTTAGCGGGCCGATGGCGATGTTGTTGAACGAGGTCTTCAGCGGGTCTTTCGCACACAATTGCTTGCCTGCGCGGAGCCGGTTGTCCTCTTCTTCAAAATGCTCGGCGATGAAGGTGGCGCGTAATCTGTCTGTCGGCTCGAACAGGACCGAGCCGCGAATCCCGAAGAGCTCACGTCCGTCGATGTCTTGGCCAGTCACCGTATTGGTGGCGTAACCATCCCGCTCAAGGTAACTGCCTGCGAGGCGCACGGCGAGCATGTTGCCCACGGGCACGTTCAACATGCCCTTGTATTTCATGGTGCCGTAATTGCCGATCGTCGCTGTGGCGCTCCCTTGCCACTCTTCGAGCACCGGTTTTGCGGTGATCGCGTTGAACACGCCGCCGGTTGCGTTGCGGCCGTACAACGTGCCTTGCGGGCCGCGCAGCACCTCGACGCGCTCCATGTCGAAGAACTCAGCTTCGAGCAAGCGGTTGGCACCGAGCGGCACATCGTTCTGGTGAATACCGACGCCAGCGTCGCTTGACTGCGCGACGGCGTCAACGCCGATACCGCGGATGCGGAAGTTGAAGCCGCCAAAGTTGCCAGCCGTGAATGCGCTGTTGGGGATGGCTTTCACGAGGTCGGGACCACCGGCCAGCTGCATCTTGTCGAGGGCCGCTTCATCGAACGCCGAAACGGCGATCGGAACGTCCTGGATCGATTGTTCAGTCTTCTGCGTGGTCACCGTGACGGTGCCGAGGCGGCGCGATTCGTCCGGGGTGGCCTCTTCCTGAGCAATTGCCGCCGGGCCAAACAGGCTCAGCGCCAGGGCCGAAGCGCCGGCGAGCAAGACATATTTCGAGTCTGTGATTCGGGTCATTCGAATTTTCCTCCCCTCGGGCCGCGCTTGTGCAAGGCACCGATTCTGTTGTTGATTTACGAGCCGTCCTCTTTGGCGGGACCGCTTCAACAGTCACACAAGTGCAGGAACCGGCCCCTGTCAATTGCTCTCGCCCGGAGAGGCGGCAAACACTTTGCAGGGGTGTCAAAAATGTTACGGCAGCTTCCCTTGCGTCTTGGCCGCCTGCGCCGGGACTGTTAGACGCCGCCATGTTTGGAAGTTCCGAAACCGCACTGGTCCTGTTCTCCGGAGGACAGGATTCCGCCACCTGCCTCGCCTGGGCGCTGGAGCGCTTTGCCCGTGTCGAGACGGTCGGCTTCGACTATGGCCAGCGCCACCGCGTCGAACTCGCCTGCCGCGCGACCTTCCGGGAACGCCTCATCGAAGCCTTCCCCGGCTGGGCGTCGCGACTCGGGCCGGATCATCTCCTCGACGCCAGCGTCCTCAAATCCCTCGGCCAGACCGCGATGACCGAGGAGGTCGAGATCGAGATGCAGGCCAGCGGCCTGCCATCCACCTTTGTGCCCGGCCGCAATCTCCTGTTCTTCACGCTCGCCGGCGCGCTCGCCGTGCGCCGCCGCGTCTCCGTCCTCGTCGGCGGCATGTGCGAGACCGATTTCTCCGGCTATCCCGATTGCCGCGCCGTGACCCTCAAGGCGCAGGAAAAGACGCTCCAGCTCGGCCTCGAGTCCGATCTCATCATCGAGACGCCGCTGATGTATATCGACAAGGCCGGCACCTGGGCCCTCGCCGAAACCCTCGGCGGCCAGCCCCTCGTCGATCTCGTCACCGAACACACCCATACCTGCTATCTCGGCGACCGCGCCCACCGCCACGCCTGGGGCTATGGCTGCGGCACCTGCCCGGCCTGCGAGCTGCGCGCAAACGGCTGGGCTCGCTGGCAAGCCGCCAGATGACCTACTCGGTCAAGGAAGCCTTCTACACTTTGCAGGGGGAGGGCGCCCACACGGGCCGCGCCGCCGTCTTCCTGCGCTTTGCCGGCTGCAACCTCTGGAGCGGCCTCGAACGCGACCGCGCCGCCGCCGTCTGCCGCTTCTGCGACACCAATTTCATCGGCACGAACGGCGAAGGCGGCGGCAAGTTCCGCGCGCCGAAAGACCTCGCCGCGCACATCGCCGCCCTCTGGCAGGCGAGCGCCGCCACCACCGGCAAACCTTACGTCGTCTGCACCGGCGGCGAACCACTGATGCAGCTCGACGAACCCCTCATCGGCTCACTCCACCAGTCTGGGTTCGAAATAGCTATTGAGACCAATGGCACCCTCCCGGCGCCCGCCTCGATCGACTGGATCTGCGTTAGCCCGAAGGCCAATGCCGCCCTCGTCCAGACGCACGGCGACGAACTGAAGCTCGTCTTCCCCCAGGCCGAGCCCGAAGCGCAGCCGGAACGTTTCGTCTCACTGGACTTCCAGCACTTTTTCCTCCAACCGAGGGACGACGGGCCGGGCGTGTCCCACGTCGCGCAAACGGCCGCATACTGCTTGAAGAATCCAAAATGGCGACTGAGCTTGCAAACCCACAAACTGACCGGTCTGCCTTGAGCGCCGAAGGCCAGGTGTTCGAGATCTCGAAGGCGATCTCCTTCGAGGCCGCGCATTACATGGGCGGCAAGCCCGAGGGCCATCCCTACCGCGCTATCCACGGTCACTCCTTCCGCCTCGAAGCGACCGTCGCGGGCACCGTAAGGCCGGGCGAACAATGGGTCGAAGACCTCGGCCACCTCGCCGACTGCCTCAGCGCCACTGCCGCCAAGCTCGACCACCGCCTCCTCAACGAGATCGAGGGCCTCGACGTGCCGACCCTCGAACGCCTCTGCCTCTGGGCCGCCGCCGACCTCAAACCCCACCTCCCTGGCCTCACCCGCGTCGCCCTCGCCCGCCCCAGCCTCAACGAGCGCTGCGAACTGGTGCTCAAGCAAGTCTAGCCCCCAAAATCCCGCTCATCCCCGCATTCGCGGGGATGAGTGGATGAGGTGGGGGTGCACAAGTTCTGACTTGCGCCTACATTCCCAGCCACGCCCACCCCACTCCCAACATTTATTTCCCGCTCATCCCGGCGAAAGCCGGGACCCAGATCTCCTTGTTTCGCTTGAAATTCCAGTGTCATGGCTTCCGCCGGCCAATCACCCGCCCAAAAAATTCCACAGCTTCCGGGTCCGGCAGCATATCTCGGTGTAATCTCTCCCGGTCTGCCTGGCAGGGGCCGCACCGTACGGTCCGGTTGGCCAGGCGACACGCCCCGGATGCGGGACAGCGCGTGAGGTAACGGCACGCGAAGTCCCTAGGGACGCCGACCCAGGTGAGCCGGTCAAAAAGCCGGTGGAGAATCCCGTCTGACCACCTCGGTTGCCCGAGGTCCGCACGGGTAAGCTGTCAAGGCCTGGCGGCGCCGAAGTCATCCCGAGAACTGCCCGAAAACCGGGGCGAGCGCGGCGGAGGCGAGGCGTCCAA
>JBGTKE010000372.1:0-3121 GCA_041744775.1 Hyphomonas sp.
CGCGGGCCCATGATGCCGGCGCGCGCCCTGCCCGGTTGGTATCCGCTGCTCCGCGCCGATGCGCTGCGCCGTCAGCCGGTCACGCGCAAAGCGCTGAAAGTCTGATCCCGTGTCCAGCTTCGCGCGCACGCTCAACTTCACGTCCGCCAACGAGGACGGCGCAACCGAGCTTGCCGCTCTCACGCTGACGCCAACGGACGATGTCCTCTGCCTCACCGCAAGCGGCGCGCGCCCGCTGGACCTGCTGCTGGGCGATCCGGCCCGCATCGTCTCGATTGACATCAACCCGTCCCAGAACGAACTGCTCCGCCTCAAGATCGCGGCTTTCCGGGCGCTGGGCGACGAAGCGGTCCACGCCTATTTCGGCATCGCGCCCACGCGTCATCGTCTGGACATGCATCGGCAGGTCGAGGGGTTCCTGCCGCCTGCCTCGCGCATCTTCTGGGACATGCGGCGCGGCGTCATCGACTCCGGTGTCTGGCATTCCGGGCGGTGGGAGCGCGTGCTACGTCTCGGCGCCCTCGGCACCGGCCTTATCCGTAGACGGTCGATCGACGCACTCTTCGAAGCGCCAACCCTCGCCGAGCAGGCCGAAATCTGGCGCGAACGGTTCGACGACGCGGTCTGGCACGGCGCGGTGCGCCTTCTTTCTCAGCGCTGGTTCTGGACCCGGATCGTCGGCGAGCCGGGCGGCGCCTTCCTGCCGTCACCCGCGGAGAGCAAAACACGCCTCACCGGCCTGTTCCGGCGCGCTGCCGAGAACATCTTTTTCCGAGAGTCGGATTTCGCTGTTCTCCTGCTGAAGGGACGCCACACGCCGGAGACCGCCCTCCCCCTGCATATGCGTCCGGACAACTTCAATTTGATCCGTGAGCGGCTGGACCGGATCCACATCGTCGAAGACGGCCTCGCGACGCTCGGCGCGTCGGACCTCGGCCCGTTCGACGCCTTCTCCCTTTCGGATTTCGGCTCCTACTGCGCGCAGGCGGACTATGACGCCTGCTGGCGCGGCATCCTCGCGGCCGCCCGACCAGGCGCGCGATATTGCGAACGCGTCTTCATGAACCCGGTCGCGCCCGGCCCGGTCATCGCTTCTGCGCTCCATCAGAACGAAGCGCAGTCGGCCGCCCTGACCCGCACCGACAAGGCCATCGTCTACGACATCCGCTGTGGCACGCTCGCGCCCGCGATCTGAAGGAAATTGGTGATCCCGATGCGATTCGAACGCGCGGCCTACAGGATTAGGAGTAACGTCCTATCTGCCATACTCATGTGATTAGTGCTATTAAGCCATGAGTTCGCAAGCAAGCGGAAACTGTTTAGATCGGGCATGAATCGCTCCGTGCTGTGAAGCTCTCAAATCTCAGCTTTGGTTTTAAGGTTCGAGGTGCGCCGCAAGCCGGAGGCATTGGGTTGGCTTTTCAATGCCTACAGACATTGACCGTGTGACAGGTCGCATTAGGCTAGTTTCGCTGATCTGCCGGAGCATCCATCCATGCGTATCCTTTTTTGTTTCATAAGCTTTGCTGCGCTTGCGGTTCCGGTGGCAGTTGCTCAACCCGCGGCAGATTTCACAGGGCTACGCAAAAGCCTCAAAGATTGGGCAATTGAGGGGACAACCCAGAGCCATGTGGCCGAAGGCGTAGTGGCTCAGGGTGCAACAGCTACGCACGAATTCGATGTGGATCCGAATAAAGATACGATCATCGTTGCCATATGCGAGGACGCCGCTTGTAGCGACGTGAACGTTGTCGGAAGCGACTCCACTGGCGCGTTTGTCACGCCGGATCGCACAGTCGGAAGTGCGGGTATCGTAACGCTGTTCGCCGACTCGATTTTAAGCAAAACGCTGAAGGTCGAGGTGTCAGCGCCCGGATGCAGGATCGCCACTTGCGCCTACGCACTGTCGGTCGCGTCGAGGCCACGGGCCTACCCGGCAGAGTAGCTGTGCAAGCTTCGCTGCGCCAGACTTCGCGATTGGCCGGGCTTTACTAGTCATAGCTGTCAATACAACTAAACCGGGTTTTGCTCGACTTCCCATTCACGCCGCCGTGTTGTTGCGTCCTACTTTCATTTACGCCGCCGCAGTTTCGAAAGGTTTGCAGCGTCTTTGGTGGTGTCGATGATGAAGGGAAGGCGCCGGCCTGAAACCCCGAGCAAGGTCGACGTGTTGTCCACCGACGGCGCCGGGCCGATGAACCTGTCGTGCAGGTCGCGGCCAACCTTGACATCCTGCCAGGGGACTAGACGGGACGCGGGCCCGAACGTCGACAGCGTATCCACCTTCAGCCCCTCCGTCATCTCCCCGAGCCGGACCACATAGCAACGAAGATAGACCTCCATTCCGAGCGCCGCGAGGACAAGGATAGGCGTGAGTATTGTCATCACAATCGCATCATCCCGAGAACCCGCTCGGACTTGACCATACAGCAGCGCAGGCCCACCCAAGGCCCACGCCCAAAGTACGATCTGAAGGAAACGTACGCGCCAGGCGCGGGTATTCTGGTAGAGGACTTTCATATCGCAGTATGCTTTGGACAGTGTACGGAGGGCCTTGCTGAGCGGATACTTTTGGTTTTGTCAAACCGCTTCCTGATCCGCGATTCGACCTGTTGACGGAGCGCCTCGCCAAGGTCCGCAGCCCTTTGTGGCTGCGGGCTGGCGTTCGCCGGGGCATTGAAAAACAGACCGTAACCGCTGGGACCTACAGACGGGCACCAGGTGTCGGCCATGGGGGGCTTGCCGTGCAATTTGGATCCCAGTTTACTTTTCGAGTCCGGCATTTTGACTGCTCCCTTGGGTCTTACACTGAATGGCGCAGATAATCTGCCAAAGGGGTCACTCCTACCGAACCCGGGTGCATTCCTGCCAGAATCCACCAGCTTTCGCGGAAGCCTTGCGCTTGTTTCCATGAAACGAAGTGAAGAACGAAAGGCCTGCGAGGACCGTGACCATGCAGAAATTGTTGACTGCATTCCCGCTGCTCCTGCTCCCCGTGCTCCTCTACACGTCATTGGCGATTGTCGCGGGTCGGCCGGACGCGACGCATGTCGGCCCTGTTCGGCGCAACTATCTTTGAATTACCGATAATTTCTGGCGGGACCTGAGGCTGTTGCAAGTA
>JBGTKE010000373.1:0-1937 GCA_041744775.1 Hyphomonas sp.
GGCTCCTCCTGCATCTACCCGAAGTTTGCCGAGCAGCCGATCGACGAGGAAGCCCTCCTGACCGGGCCGCTGGAGCCCACCAATGAAGGGTACGCCGTCGCCAAGATCGCCGGCATCAAGCTGGTGCAGGCCTACCGGCGCCAGTATGGGCGCGACTATATCTCCGCGATGCCGACGAACCTTTACGGCCCTGGGGACAATTTCGACCTCAGCACCAGCCATGTCCTGCCGGCGCTGATCCGCAAGGTGCATGAAGCCAGGCAGCGCGGCGACAGCGTCGTCACGATCTGGGGTACCGGCACGCCGCGCCGGGAATTCCTGCACGCGGATGACTGCGCTGATGCGCTGGTCTTCCTGCTGAAGACCTATTCCGGCGACCTGCACATCAATGTCGGTTCCGGCACCGATGTCACCATCCTGGAACTGGTCCAAATGATCTGCGCGGCCGCCGGGTTCACAGGCGCCATCGAACACGATCTTACCAGACCGGACGGCACGCCGCGCAAGTTGATGTCTGCTCGCCGTCTCAGCGGGATGGGCTGGTCGCCGTCGATTTCGCTCGAGGACGGGATCGCAGCGACCTATCAGTGGTTTGTCGACAACGTCGTCGCCCGGTAGGGCGCAGGCGCCTATTTGGCGCCGTGACCAGTCAGGATAACCCGGACCGTATGGATTACGATCAAGGCGTCGAGCCAGACCGAGAAATTCTTGACGTAGAAGAAGTCGAACTCGAGCTTTTCGCGGACATCATCGACACTCGTGACATGGCCCTGCTTGACCTGCGCCCAGCCGGTGATCCCGGGACGGACGATGTGGCGGTAGCGATAGAAGGCGAGTTCGCGGTCATACCAGGCAGCGAGGTGAAGCGTCTCCGGGCGCGGCCCGATCCAGCTCATGTCTCCGACCAGGATATTGACGATCTGGGGTAACTCATCGATCCGCGTCTTGCGGATCATCCGGCCGACACGGGTGATACGCGCATCATCGGCCAGCGTCATGTCATGCCGGGGCGAAGAGGTTTCGGGCGGCGCGGCGCGCATGGAGCGGAATTTGTAGATCGTGAAAGGCCGGCCGCGGTAGCCCATCCGTTCCTGGCGGAAAAGCGCAGGGCCGGGAGACTCCAGCCGGATCAGGGCCGCGACGACCAGCAGAACAGGCGCGAGGATCACGAGCGCGGCGAGAGCGGCCAAGAAGTCGACATAGAACTTGAGCGGCGCATAGATACAGTCAGGCGCAAGGTGACCGAACGAGTTCTCCGAGAGGTGCTCGATCTCGACCTGGCCTTCGAGCGACTCCCTGAGCTGCTTGGCGTTGAATACCTTGCGGCCCGAAATCGCGGCTTCGGCGATGAAGCGCTCCCAGTCGTCGGTGAGACTGCTCGCTGAGAGGTCGGCCACGATGGGCAGGTCCGGATGACGCCGCGCGTCTGCCGGGGAGGCAAGCCGGATCCAGTCCGCATAAGTCAGCTCAATTAGCCCCTCTGTCTTACCGCCGGGAACATAGCCATAGGCCGGACGGCGCAGACGCACCGCGATGAAGCCGATCAGGAAGAAGAAAGCGATTACCGCGAGATAGCTGATGACGAACTGCTGCCGGCTGAAATCGAGCCGGAAGGCAAAAAAGAAGGCGGCGACCGCGAAATACGACAGGGTGAATGCAGGCACCGTGTTCATCAATGCTGCGGTGCCCGGCAGGCTCGTGACCTTCCGGTAGAACAGCAGTCCGAGCATGACCGCAAGTACGGTGCCGACGCTCGTATTGCTGTAGCTCAGAAAGGCATCATCGGCGTTTTCGTAGATCTCGCGTATCGCGTAGGCGCCGAACACGCCGACAAACAGGGCGCCCGCGAGCTGGACCCGCGCGCTGTTCAGGACCGCGCCGGCCCGGCGATAAAGTCGCATCCGGCTTTGGTGCGCCTCGTCATTCGACAGGGTCTC
>JBGTKE010000374.1:0-3324 GCA_041744775.1 Hyphomonas sp.
TTTCCGTACACGGTTCGTCTGGTTTCCGAGATCACCGAGTCCAACGGCTCGTCCTCGATGGCCACGGTCTGCGGTTGCTCCCTCGCCATGATGGATGCGGGCGTTCCGATCACGCGGCCTGTTTCGGGTATCGCGATGGGCCTGATCCTCGAAGGTTCTGACTTTGCCGTCCTCTCCGACATCCTCGGCGACGAGGATCACCTCGGCGACATGGACTTCAAGGTGGCCGGCACCGAGAAGGGCATCACCTCGCTCCAGATGGACATCAAGGTCGCCGGCATCACGCGCGAGATCATGGGCAAGGCCCTCGATCAGGCGAAAGGTGGCCGCGCGCATATCCTCGGCGAAATGGCGAAAGCCCTCACCGCCTCGCGCGGAAAGCTCGCCGATACTGCGCCGCAGATGGAAATCATGAAGGTTCCGGTCGACAAGATCCGTGACGTGATCGGTTCCGGCGGCAAGGTCATCCGCGGCATCGTCGACGAGACGGGCGCCAAGGTGAACATCGATGATGACGGCACGGTCCAGATCTCGGCGATGGACCGCAAGTCCATCGATGCGGCGATCAAGATGATCCGCGGCATCACGGCGGAAGCCGAGATCGGCCAGGTCTACGAAGGCAAGGTCGTGTCGATGAAGGACTTCGGCATCTTCGTGAACTTCTTCGGTCCCAAGGACGGCCTCGTCCACGTCTCGCAGATGGCCAACAAGCGCATCGGCCACCCGAAAGAGATGGTCAAAGAGGGCGACAGGGTCTGGGTGAAACTGATGGGCCTCGACGAGCGCGGCAAGGTCCGCCTCTCGATGAAGGTCGTCGACCAGGAGACCGGCAAGGAAATCGAAGGCGCAGACGCCGGCGAATAGACCTACATTTTCTTGTATCTCAAAGATCAGGGCCGCCCCTTGGGTGGCCCTTTTTCTTTGTTGGGCACTGGGGATTCTGCGAGCGCAAAAAGATACAATAATCTGTAGTCTGATGAAATGTGTTTGACACAAAATCGTCATAATAGTATTGTGACAATTATGTTACAGCAACGTTACAGAAACCTGTCTTTGTCGGCGTTCGCCCTTGCCGCGCTCACATTGCCCGCGGCGGCAGTCTCCACTTGCGATTTCGCAGAGGGGCTGTCGCTTGACCCCGCCGTCTTCAATCAACAGGTCAGTGCCTGCTATGACAGCCAGAGCGGTTCTGGAGAGAATGTCCGGCTCGAACACCAGCTGAAGGAGGCCACCGACCGCGTCCGCGCCGGCGACAACCGGGCCTCGCTCAGTCTTCTGACATCCCTGGAACAAGCCGCCCGTATTCACGCCATGGATATGGCGGCCCGGAATTATGCCGGCCATGCCGACCTCGAAGGGCGTAGCCATCTCGAGCGTGTACGCATGCTGGACCGCACGGTGCTGATCGGGGCTGCCGGCGCCAACATCGCCATTGTGGAAGGCACCGGGCATGATGCTGGCGCGGTGTTCGACGCCCTGCGCCGGGATCCCGTCAATGCCAGCAACATGACGCGAAGCGCGTTCACGCATACGGGTGTCGGCATCGCCGAAGCGAATGGGCGAACCTATGTTGTCCAGCTCTTCGCCCGCATTGACGGCCAGCTGGAAGCGCCACTTCCCGTGTACCTTACCGGAACCCACAACATCCGTGCCAGGTTCGAGGAAAAAGGCCTCCAGCCGGTGGCCTGGCGTCTGACATCCCCAGCCGGTGACACGATCGACCGCGGATACGGCACCACGATGTCATCCGCCCTGCAGCCCGGGCAGCAGGCCTATCTGACGCTGGACTTTGTCCGCAATGACACGGAATTCGCCATCCGTGGGCCGATTGTCACCGGCCAGTAGTCGCCTCCTCTCCACCCGTCTTGCCCGGCCCTTTCCAGGGGCCGGGCTTTTCATGCCGGCGGCCGGTTCGCGTCGCGGGAGGTTGGAATGCGAGCGGTTTTGGCGCTAAGCAGCGATCATGACGAAACGAAAATCAGCATTCCTGATCGCGATGTCCGGCGGCTCCGGCTCCGGCAAGTCGACGCTGGCGTTGGCGCTGCTCGAACAGCTTGCCCCCGGCAAGGCGGTGATGTTCGGCGAGGACGCCTATTATCACCCGATGAGCTTCTACGGCGCGCCGACGACCGAGGCTGAGCGCCATGCCCTGGTGGCCGGCATCAACTATGACGATCCGAAATCGAAAGAGGTCGACCATCTCGTCTCCGACCTTCGCGCGCTGAAGGCCGGCGAGACGATCCAGCAGCCGATCTATGATTACGAACTGCACGACCGGTCAAAGAAGACGCGCCGCATCGAATCGGCGCCGGTGCTGATCCTGGAAGGAATCCACGCCCTCTCGATGCCGAAGATCCGAAGCTTCATCGACCTGTCGGTGTATGTCGACACGCCGGACGACCTGCGGCTCGCCCGCCGCATCCGCCGCGACGTGATCGAGCGCGGGCGCACCGTCGATTCGGTCCTCGCCCAGTATATGTCCACCGTCCGCTCGGCGCATTACCGCTGGACCCATCCGGCGAAGTTCGACGCCGATCTCGTGATCGCCGACGAAGGCCTGCCCGCTTACGGCGACGTGAAGCCGTCTGGCGAGGCGATCGAGCGGATGCTCGCCCCGGTCCTCGCGCGGCTGCAAACGGCCGATGTGATCTGACCGGCGACTCGTGCTAGATATGGTCTCGCATGCGCGGGATCCTGCTTCTTATCCTGATGGTTGTGGCGGCCTCGCCGGCCTTTGCCTGTGATGTGCGCACGATGGGCCGGCCGGCCGAAGTGGCCGGTTATGCCGAGCGGGCAACGGCCTGTCTTGCCTCGCCGCCGGAAGGGTTCGACTTCGATGCCGCGCTCGAGGCGGGTTTCCTGAAACGCGTCAACGAGGAGCGCCGGAAGGCGGGCCTTGCGCCCGTCCAGGCCCGGCCCGAGCTCGGCGGCGCGGCCCGCTTCCACTCGCTCGACATGGCGGTCAATTCGTTCTTCGGCCATTCGGGCCCGGATGGCCGCGACGCTGACAACCGGATCGCCGCGCTCGACCGCACGGCGCTGGCCGATTTCTCGGCCGAGAACCTCGCCACCGTGTCGCGGTCAACCGGCCGGATGGATCCGGATTTTGCGCTTCGGCGTCTGCATCAGAACCTGATGGACAGTCCCGGACACCGCGCCAACATCCTGCATCCGAAAGCCACGCATGTTGCCTTCGGCGTGGTGCGCACGAAAGGCGGCGTCTGGGTGACGCAGCTCTTCCTGCGCCTCTCCGGCACGCTGCCGGAAGCTGCGCCGCTGCGGCTTTCGAGCGCGTCGCGTCTGCGCGCGCCGCGCGGGCTGGAC
>JBGTKE010000375.1:0-2250 GCA_041744775.1 Hyphomonas sp.
GAGCGCCGCATCGCCTGCGACCGCGCCGGCTTCTCCGGCCTGATCGAAAAGCCGATCCGCCCGCGCCCGCTGGTGGCAACGCTGGCCGACATCCTGATCTCAAGCGGCCAGCCGAGGTGGGCGGCGGGAGCCTAGAACGTCCGTCCAATGAGCAGATAGGCCGATTGCCGTCCGCCCTCGGAGCGTCCGAAGGCGAGGTAGACCGGACCGAAAGCCGTCCGGGCCGCAACGAACGCGCTGCCGCCGAAGCGCATGTCGCCGGTATCGAACCCGGCCTCGCCCTGCCACACATCGCCCAGCTCGAGCGTCCCGCCGACGAAGAGGGGCACGCCGAAAATCTGGACGGAGTCGCCGAGCAGCCTCCGGCGATAGATCAGCTGCGCCGTCAGGAAATTCTCGCCCGCGAGTTCCTCCTTGCGATAGCCGGACAGGCTGAACAGGCCGCCGATCCGGTATAGCGCGTCGAGCGGCGCGGTTCCGTCGATCCGCTGGCCGGCCGCGAGGGTAGCAATCAGCGTGTTCGGCCCCCGGCTGGCTGCGGTGAGCGCCGAAGCGCTGACCGTCTGGAAGTCCGCATTGTCACCGAGCGCGGTGAAGCCTCGCACATAGCGCGCCCCGGCGCGCGCGCCTTCGCGCGGAAAGAAGGGATCGTCCAGCGTGTCGAAGGCGCCGGAGGCGATGACGCGTCCGATGTCGATATCGGCTTCGGCAAACGGCGCGAAGCCCTCGTTGAGCTTGGCCCGGCCGGTGCCGACTTCGAGGCCGAGCCGGACCTCGCCGACATTGCCGAACTGGTAGCCGCCATCGATCGCGGCGAGGCCATACGTGAGGTCGAAACCGGCTTCCTTGAAGCCGGTCGCCGAATAGAGATTGACCGGCCGGTTCTGGATCTCGGCGCGCACCGCCCCGAACCAGTTCTGGCGCGGATCGACCAGGCGAAAATATTCCGCCGCGATTTCGTTGAAATCGCCGATCGTGGCGCGGGCCTGGATTTCCGAACCATAGGCGTCAAGCGCCGCGCTGCGGAAGTCGACCGAGACGGCCGCGTCGGACTCGGTGTTGAAATCATTCTCGACGATCAGCCCCAGGCGGACGCGTCCCGCATCCGGCACCCGGTCTTCGGCGCGAACCACGAGGCCCGTCCGGCCGCCGGCTTCCTCGTAGACATAGTCGACGCTCTCGAACGAACCCAGCGCAAAGATGCGGTCGAGCGCCTCGTCAATCCGGGCGGCATCTGCCGGCTCGCCGACCAGGTCGATAACCTTGTTTTCAAGCATCGATTGGTCCAGTCGCGAGGTATTCTCGATACGGACGAAACCGATGACTGGCGGTGTCTCCGTCCGGTTGTCGGAATAGGCAATCGGCGGGCGGCCGGCTGAAAGGGCGGTGAGGCGTTCCGACTCGGCGTTCATGGCGGCACGGCCGGTCTCGATCAGATCGGCGCTGCGGGAAAATGCGGTCTGGCCGATGTCGCCGGTATTGACGCGGATCAGGAGATCCCTGTCCGAGAGGCTGGCGATCTCGGCCCGCTCGTTGGCGAGGATCAGCAGGCTGACGGTCTGTGTAAGCACATCGACGACCGAGCCGATCTTGGAATCGGGGAGCAGGTCATTCGGTGTCCAGACCGCGATCACGATATCCGCGCCGAGGTTGCGCGCCACGCTGATCGGGATATTGGCGGCGAGACCCCCATCGACCAGCAGCTTGTCGTCGAGCCGTACCGCCGGGAAAACGCCGGGCAGCGAGATCGAGGCGCGCATCGCCATCGGCAGTTCGCCCGATCCGATCACGACGGCGTCGCCGGTGCCGATATCGGTGGCGACCGCGCGGAAAGGGATCGACAGGTCATCAAAGTCTTCGAGGCGTGTACGGGCCGGCGTGAACCGGCGGAGTTCCTTCATCAGCATCTGGTCGGACACCGCGCCGGTGGGCAGCAGGATTCCGGCGGCCGACACGCCGAGGCTGCCGGTGCCCGGGAAATCGGCCTGCTGCTGCTTCTGCCGGAAGGTCAGCTTGTCGCGGTCGGGCTGCGGCGAGAAGACCCCGGCCCAGTTGACGTCCGCAACGACGGTCTCGAGTTCGGCACCGTTGAGACCGGACGCATACAGTCCCCCGATGACAGCGCCCATCGAGGTGCCCACCACGATGTCCGGCCGGATGCCGAGGCGTTCGAGTTCCTGGATGGCGCCGACATGCGCCAGGCCGAGCGCGCCGCCGCCCGAGAGGACAAGCGCGATCTTCGGGGGCGGC
>JBGTKE010000376.1:0-3821 GCA_041744775.1 Hyphomonas sp.
GTGGCAGCGAGGCAGAGGTTTGCCGCGACGGACGAGGCCGAGCCGCCCGACGAGCCGCCGGGGGTGAGGCCCTGATTGTCGCCCTTGCGGCGCCAGGGGTTAATCACGTTGCCGAAATGCGAGGTCTCGTTGGACGAGCCCATGGCGAATTCGTCCATGTTGAGCTTGCCGAGCAAGACGGCGCCTTCGTCCCAGAGGTTCTGGGTGACGGTAGATTCGTAGGTCGGCGTGAAGTCGCCGAGGATGCCGGAACAGGCGGTCGTGCGCACGCCCTTGGTGCAGTAGAGATCCTTGATGCCGAGGGGGGCGCCGTCGAGCTTGCCGGCCTTGCCCTTGGCGCGGCGGGCGTCGGAGGCTTTCGCCATCTCCAGCGCCTTTTCGGGCGTTTCGACGACGAAGGCATTCAGGATGCGCGCCTTCTGGATGGCCGCATTGAAGGCTTCGGTCAATTCGACCGAGGAAAACTGCTTCGATTTCAGCCCGTCCAGCGCGGCGGCGAGGGTCAGGGCAGTGAGATCGGTCATGTTGTATCCCTATCGTGGAAGTCGCCTGCTAGGGCCCTCACGGCAAAAGTTCAAGTCTTCGTGAGCCCCATTGCGGCAGCCGGGAACGGGGCGCAGACATATCCGGCAGACAAACCCCTCCCAGAGGAATTCAACATGCCGCGACTTACCCTGACCGTTCTGGCCGCAGCGGCTCTCGCCTCCTGCGCCACCGCGCCCGGCGAGGCGCGCCAGAGCGGGTTCGACAAATATGCCGGGGATCCCCGGCTGGGCGAGGAGACCAAGAAGATCTGCTTTGCGTCGAGCATTGACGGTTTCAGCCACAACGAGCGCAGGACGGTTGTGCTGCATGAGGGCCGCGACCGTTTCATGGTCGAGGTCACGGGTGCCTGTTTCGACCTCGACAGTGCGGAATCCATAGCGATCGACAGCTCGACGGGATGCCTGACGCCCGGGGATTCGATCATCGTGGCGCGGGCGTTCGGCGATACGACAGGCCCGAACCGGTGCATGATCCGGGAAATCCGCAAATGGGACCCGAAAGCGACGACAGCTCCGGAAGGCCCAGCCGAAGAAAATCCCGCCTGACCCGGATGGCGCGCGCATCGGCGCGTGCTAGACCACCGCATATGCTGGCACGAAACGAAGGGGGCCGCGCCGAGGTTCGCACCTCGCCCCTGCATGGACGCGGACTGTTTGCAGCGACGATGATCCGGGAGGGCGCCACGATTGGTGTCTACCCGTTGCTGATCCTCAACCATGACGACACCGAGCGGCTGAAATCGACACGGCTGTATCATTATGTCTTCTATGTCGACGAACTGGCTGACGGCGCGACGCGCGCGGCGGTTGCCTTCGGGGAAATCTCGATGTGCAACCACAGCCCCCACGCCAATGCCGATTTCGAGGTTGACGCCAGCGCGCAAACCGTGACCCTGACGGCCCGCACTGCCATTTCCGCAGACGACGAAATTCTGATCGACTATCAAGACTTTGCCCAAGAAGCGCTTTAGCGCCGCAACCTGTTCCGGGAGGACAAGACCATGACCAATACGGTTCCAAAAACCGCGCTCCAGCTGCGTAGCCATTTGAAGGCTTCGGGCGACCTCGAGATTTCGCTGGCGGAAGTCGCCGTGCCGGAGCCGGGGCCGGATGATGTGGTGATCCGCGTCGAGGCGACGCCGATCAATCCGTCTGATCTCGGCTTGCTGGTGGGCGGGGCGGATATGTCGACGGCGGTCCAGTCGGGCACCAAGGATCGCCCGGTGATCACCGCGAAGGTCCCTGCCCCGGCGATGCGGGCGATGGCGGCGCGGATGGACCAGTCCATGCCGGTCGGCAATGAGGGCGCGGGTGTGGTGGTGAAGGCGGGCTCGTCGCCGGCGGCGCAGGCGCTGCTCGGCAAGATGGTCGCCGGTCTCGGCGGCGAGATGTATTCCGAGTACCGGATGCTGAACCTGGCGCAGGTGTTGCCGCTGCCGGATGGCACCTCGGCGAAGGATGGCGCGTCCTGCTTCGTCAATCCGCTGACGGCGATCTCCTTTGTCGAGACGATGAAGATGCAGGGGCGCACCGGCATCGTACATACGGCGGCGGCCTCGAACCTCGGGCAGATGCTGGTGAAGATCTGCCAGAAGGATAATGTTCCGCTGGTCAACATCGTGCGCAAGCAAGAACAGGCCGACATCCTGAAAGGGATCGGCGCGAAATATATCGTCGACTCCTCGTCGCCGAATTTTATGGAAGAGTTGATCACGGCGCTGGCCGAGACGAAGACGACGCTGGGCTTTGACGCGATCGGCGGCGGGCCGCTGGCCGGACAATTGCTGGTGGCGATGGAAGCGGCAGCGAGCCGGAACATGAAGGAATTCAGCCGGTATGGCTCGGGCCAGGAGACGCAGGTCTATATCTACGGTCGGCTCGACATGTCGCAGACGCAGGTGCCGCCGGGTGTGGGCTTTGCCTGGAACCTTGGCGGCTATCTGCTGACGCCGTTCCTGCAGAAGGTGGGCCCGGAAGTGCGCGCGCGGATGCGCCAGCGGGTTGTGGATGAGCTAACGACGACGTTCGCGAGCCATTACACGGCGGAGATCTCGCTGGCCGAGGCGCTCGATCTGAAAACGCTGCAAGCCTACAATGCCAAGGCAACGGGCACGAAGTACCTGATCAATCCGAACAAGTAGGTCTGCTGTTTACACCTGCGGCGCATTCGGCCGCAATGAATCGCAAGAGCGCCGCAATCCGGGCAACGGGCCGCCGCACTCCGTTGATTTTGTTGAAGCTCCACCAATGGAGGGCTTTTGAAATGGACCGAGCTGTGATTGAACCTTTTGCCAAGCGAACCGAAGCACTCTCAAGCTTGCGGCTGGCCGAGAAGGACAAGGCAATGACGACACTCGCACTGGTGGACGATGACGAAAACATCGTGGCCTCCCTCAAGATGTTCTTCGAAGCCGAGGGCTACCAGGTGCGCACCTATCATGATGGCGAGTCGGCCCTGCCCGCGCTGACCGAGTCGCCGCCCGACATCGCCATCCTCGATGTGAAGATGCCGAAGATGGACGGGATGGAGCTGCTGCGGCGGCTGCGCCAGACCTCCGAGCTGCCGGCCATCTTCCTGACCTCGAAGGATGAAGAGATCGACGAGGTGATCGGCTTCAACATCGGCGCCGACGATTTCGTGCGCAAACCTTGCTCCAACCGCCTGCTCGCCGAGCGCGTCAAGGCTGTCCTGCGGCGCGCCCGCGGCGGTGTGGCCGGTCCCGAGGAAGGCGACTCCAAACCGATCGTGCGCGGCAAGCTGGTGCTCGACCCGAACCGCCATGCCTGTACCTGGGACGGCAAGCAGGTGCGCCTGACGGTGACCGAGTTCCTGATCCTGCAGGCGCTGGCCTCGCGCCCCGGCTATGTGAAGAGCCGCGACCAGCTGATGGACGCGGCCTATGACGACCAGATCTATGTCGATGACCGGACCATCGACAGCCACATCAAGCGGTTGCGCAAGAAATTCCGCGAAGTGACGGACGAGTTCGACGCGATCGAGACGCTGTATGGTGTCGGTTATCGCTACACGGAATAGGCTCCCCACGGAGATCTACATTGGCGGGGCGGGAGACGAGAGCTCCTGCCTCGTCTTGTCGTATGCGGAGACCCGCAAGCAGCAGGTACGCGGCAAGCGCGACGTGCGCTACCTGCCGCACTGGCAGATCACGGCCGCGCAGCGCCTGGCGATGGAGCTGGCCGCCGAGGGCCGTCCGCTCGCCCTGATCGGGCATAGCTGGGGGGCCGACACGGTAGTGCGCGCTGCGGCGGCGCTGG
>JBGTKE010000377.1:0-5527 GCA_041744775.1 Hyphomonas sp.
GGCCGCGCCGGTGTCCCACACGCCGTGCAGCAGGTGGGCGCCGGCCGCCGCCGCGAAGACCTGCCAGTTCAGCGCGCCCAGCACGCCATAGAGCACGAGCCCCCAGGCGGACAGTGATCCGAGTACGGACAATGCCAGCACGGCGCCGCGCGGCGCCTCGCTGCCGGAGACTTCCGCACCCCAGCGCAGGCCGCCGATGAAGGAGAGGATCACCGCGCCATAAACGAGCAGCGTCAATCCCGCCTGCGCCTGCATCACAGGATCGGCCTCCGCCGCCCACATCACGCCCGCGCCCGCCGCAAACGGAGCGAGACCAGCCAGCGTCAGCGCCAGCGGCGCACCCGGAATCCCGAATTGTCTCATGTCCTAAAGCCCCAGAACCTTGCGGGCGATGATGTTCTTCTGGATCTCATTCGTCCCGCCATAGATCGATTGCGCGCGTCCGGCAAAATAGCTCGCCGCATCGCGCGGCGCACTTCCCGCAGACGGCGCGCGGTGTCCCACGAAGGGCCCGGCCGCGTCGAGGAACAATTCCGTGATCGCCTGATGCGTTTCGGTCGCCAGTATCTTCACGGTCGAGGACGCATCCCCCACCGAGCCACCGGACACCTGCGCCGACAGGATCCGGAACACCGTCATCTCCAGCCCGTCCACCGCAATCTCCGCCTGCGACAGGCGGCCGGCAAATCCTGCATCGTCGATCAGCCGTTCATTGCCGCCTTCCGGCACGGCGCTCGCGAGCCTGCGCACATGCCGCAGCATGGCGCGCTTGCCGCCGATGCGCGCGTAAGAGGTGCGTTCGAAGCCGAGCAGGTATTGCGAATAGGTCCAGCCCTTGCCTTCCTCGCCGATCCGGCAATCCTCGGGCACAGTCACATTGTCGAACAACACTTCGTTCAGCGCATGCGCCCCATCGATCGAGATGATCGGCTTCACCGTCACGCCCGGCGCGTTCAGCGGACAGCAGATGAAGCTGATGCCTTCCTGCTTCTTCTCGCCCCGGCTGGTGCGCGCCAGCAGGAAGATCCAGTCGGCATGCTGCGCGGCGGAGGTCCAGATCTTGTGGCCGTTCAGCGTATAGACGCCGTCCTGCAGCACGGCGGAAAACTCGAGGCTCGCGAGGTCCGATCCGGCGCCAGGCTCCGAATACCCCTGCGCCCATCCGGTCGACCCGTCGCGGATGCCCGGCAGCCAGCGCGCTTTCTGGTCCTCAGACCCAAACGTGTAGAGCACCGGCCCGACATAGATCACGCCCATCGGCGTCACGGTCGGCACACCAGCGCGTTCCAGTTCCTCGTCGAACACATACTGTTCCTCGAGGCCCCAGCCCGGCCCGCCATATTCCTTCGGCCAGGCCGCCGCGAGCCAGCCCTTCGCGCCCAGCGCCATTTCAGACCTGCGCACATCCGCCGTCGTCAACGGTGTACCGGCCTTGTATTTCACGATGATTTCCTTCGGGAACTCAGTCTCGAACCAGCCGCGAACACGGTCGCGGAACGTCTCGGTCTCGGGCGCGAATTTCAGGTGCATGGCAATCGTCCTCGGATGGCGAAACCGTATGCAGATGCGTTCCACAAGCAAGGGGTCACCCGGGGAGAAGTCCCTTCGTCCCAGAAAAAAGCCCTCCCCGTTTCCGGAGAGGGCTCATTCCAGTCAGGCAAAAAAACTTACGTCGCTTTCACGTCCGCAACCCAGCGATCGACCTTGGCCTCAAGCATTTCGAGCGGCAGCGCGCCGCCGCCGAGGACCGTGTCGTGGAAAGCCTTGATGTCGAACTTGTCACCCAGCTCTGCCTCGGCTTTCGCCCGCATCTGCTGGATCTCGATCATGCCGATCTTGTAGGCCGTCGCCTGGCCCGGCATCACGATATAGCGCTGCACTTCGGAGCGAGCCTGCGCCTCGGTGATGGCGGAATTGGCGAGGAAGTATTGAACCGCCTGATCTTCCGTCCAGCCTTTCGAGTGCAGGCCGGTATCGACCACGAGACGGATCGCGCGCCAGATTTCCGAGCCGAGACGGCCAAAGTCCGAGTACGGATCTTCAAACGTGCCCGGCATTTCGGATGCCAGCTTCTCCGAATAGAGGCCCCAGCCCTCCGAATAGGCCGTGAAGCCCGCCTGCGTGCGGAATTTCGGCACACTGGTCAGCTCCTGCGCAATCGCGATCTGCATATGGTGGCCCGGCAGGCCTTCATGATAGGCGATCACTTCCAGCTCACCTTTCGGCATCGCCGTCATGTCTGAAAGGTGGGCGTAGTAGATGCCCGGACGCGTGCCATCCGGCGTGCCCGGGAAGTAGTGCTGGGCAGCGCCCGGCTGTTCGCGGAACGATTCGACGCGTTTCACGACCAGATCCGCCTTCGGCAGGATGCCGAAATAGTTCGGCAGCTCGGCCTTGATCTTCTCGATCGCGGCGGTGGCGTCCTCAATGTAGCCGTCACGTCCTGCATCCGTATTCGGATAATAATGGCGCTCGTCGGATTTCGCATCGCGGATGCTGGCGAAGAATTCCTGCAGCGTGCCGGTGAAACTGACCGAAGCCTTGATCGCTTCCATCTCGGCCTGGATACGGGTCACTTCCGACAGGCCGAGATTGTGGATCTCGTCTGCCGTCATGCTGGTGGTCGTCATCTGGCCCAGCATGAAGTTGTAATAGGCCTCGCCGTTCGGCTGCAGGTTGGCGCCCTGCGGACCTTTCGGGTCCGGCGAGTTGGCCATGTCCTCGGTCGCAAACGCGATCAGGTCCTTATAGAAGGTCAGGAACGGACCTTTCAGCGCCGCTTCGGCTTCTGCCGTCAGCGCGGCGGCCGTCTCCGGCGTGGTCTTGCCATCGTCCACCAGCTTCTGCACATCGGCCTTGAAGTCGGCGAAGATAGCCGAGTCCGGACCTGCCGTGAACGGAGCACCCGTGATGATCTTCTGCGACTGGTCGATCACACCTTCATACGCGAACTTCGGCGCATGCACGCCCTTGGCGGCGCTCTCCTTCGCAATGGCGAGGCCATCCTGCAGTGAGGCTGCGGTTGCCGCGATACGCGCAACATAGGCGCGTGCGTCGGCTTCCTCATCGACCGCGTGGAACTGCATAAGGAAAGTGGCGGCAAAGCTCTGCACGCCGTTCATCTGGTCGAACACGAAGCCATTCGAGCGATACTCCACCCCGGCGGCGGCGCGGTCATACTGGTAGACCCAGAGGTCATAGGAATCCTTGTCGGTCGGCGACAGGGTGTCGTAATCGAACGTCGCCTTCAGTTCGTCGGTCGCCGCCTTGCGCCAGGCCAGCTGTTCATCGGCGCAGGCGAAGGTGAAACAGTCGACCTGGTCATTCTTGTCCTTGCGTCCCTGGAAGGTCAGGGCGATCGGGCTGAACTGCAGCTGTTCTTCATACTTGGCATCGAACCAGGTATTCAGCTTGGCACTCTGCTCAGCCTGGGCCGCAGCGATGGCAGCGGGATCGGCGGCGGGGGCTTTGGGCGCGCAGGCGCCAAGGGCGAAAATCAGCGCAAGGGCCGAAATGGAGGTACGGATCATTGGGGGGTCTCCTGAAAACGGGCTTTCCGTTTAACGATAAATTTGCGTACCCCTCAGCAGCCGCCGCGTCAATCCGGCGCGAATTGGCATTTCCGGAATCCCCCGCTAAGCAGGCGCATGATCGAGACGAAATCTGCCTCCGCACCCCGCGCCATCCGGCTCGGCACCCGCGGCTCACCGCTTGCCCTGGTGCAGGCCCGCCAGATCGCTGACAGCCTGAAGACAGCCTCCGGCGGCGCCATCGAAGCCGAGATCGTTTCCTTCACGACGACCGGCGACAAGTTGACGACCGAGCGCCTGATCAATTCCGGCGGCAAGGGGCTTTTCACCCGCGAACTCGACGAATCCCTCAGCCTCGGCGAAATCGACATCGCCGTGCACAGCCTGAAGGATGTGCCCTCCCTCCTGCCGCCCGGCCTGGTCTTCGCCGCCTTCCCCGAACGCGAAGATCCGCGCGACGGCTTTGTCTCCCGCCGCGCCAAATCCCTGCGCGAGCTGCCGCAAGGCGCCTGTGTCGGCACCGCCTCGCTGCGCCGCGAGGCGCAAGCACTTGCCTTGCGGCCAGACCTTCAGGTCGTCACCTTTCGCGGCAATGTGCAGACAAGGATACGCAAGCTTGAGGAAGGCCAGGCTGACGCCACCTTTCTCGCGATGGCGGGCCTGCGCCGGCTTGGCTTTGATCATATGGCGACCCCCATTCCGGTCACCGACATGCTGCCCGCCGCTGCGCAAGGCATCATCGGCGTCGTTACCCTCGAGGATGCGGACGGCGAACTGCGCGCCGCGCTCGGGAAACTCAACGTCACCGCCAGCGAAGCTGCCGCGATCGCCGAGCGTACTTTCCTCGCCGTGCTCGATGGCAGCTGCCGCACGCCGATTGCCGCGCACCTCTTCGATGAAAGCGATCACTGGCGCCTCGACGGCGAAGTGCTGAGCCCGAAAGGCGACCAGCGCTGGACCGCGACCGGCACCGCGTCCAAACACGCGAGCTTGGCGCAGCTCGCCGTACTAGGCCGGGAAGTCGCAACCGGCATCCTGGACAACGCCAAGGGCGGGCTGCCTGTTTTCGGAGATGAGCGGTGAGCCTTCCCGTGATCGTGACGCGGACGCTTCCGGGCGCAAGCGACACCGCGGAAAATCTCACGCGCCTCGGCTTCGCGCCCATCCTCTCGCCGATGCTTTCCATTGCCGAAACAGGACTTGCCCCGAACGACCTCGACGGCATCGACCACCTCATCTTCACCAGCGCCAACGGCGTGCGCGCCGTTCGCAGCACCGAACTCCCACCATACCTCACGGCCTGGTGCGTCGGCCCTTCGACCGCCGACGCCGCGCGCGAAGCCGGCTTCGTGAACATCATCGAAGGCGACGGCAATGTCGAGGATCTCGCTCACCTCATCCTATCCGCTCATCCGGATGGCCCCCTGCTCCACATCGCCAACGAAGCGGCCGCCGGCGAACTCGTCGCCGCGCTGAGATCCGGCGGCCTTGAGGCGCGTTTCAGTGCGCCGTACCGCACCGATGCGGCGACGTCGCTGAGCCCCGAGGCGCGCGCCGCCCTCGTTGGATCCCGCCCCGTGATCCTGCTGCTCCATTCCGCCAAGGCCGCGAGCGCCGTGGCTGACAGCCGCCCACATCTTGCGAACGCTGGCCTTGTCGCGATTTCCGAAGCGGCCCTCGCGCCGCTTCGGGGCGAGGCGAGCCGGGGCCACTGGATTGCTGCCCGGCCGAACGAAGACAGCCTGATGGAGGCGCTTCAGGTGGCCGCCGCGGCGCTTTGCCCTTGAATCGCCGCTGTGCCACACTCTTTTGAAACCCGAAGCTGCCCATATAGGCGCCATGACTGACGATCCTTTCCGCGACCCTGACCCCGCCCACGGTCCGATCGACGCCCAGTTCGAACCGGCCCCCGCCGGCGCGGACAAGGCGGCGCGTCCGGGTCCCGGCTGGATTGCGTTGGGCGCCGCCGCTCTTGTCGCGGCCTTGATCGGCGGCGC
>JBGTKE010000378.1:0-6031 GCA_041744775.1 Hyphomonas sp.
GAGCGCGCGCGCCATGCCGAACCAGTCCGTGCCCCGGTGCGACCAGAAGCGCTTGTCTTCAACGCGGACCAGCGCGTCCACGAAGGCCGGATCAATCTCGTCCAGTGAGACGGCGAAGCGCCAGCGGCCATCCGGCGCCGCGAAGGCCCGGAGCGGCTTGCCGTGACGGTCGGTGACCAGCACGGAATTGATGTGCGCTCGGGTCAGCGGCGGCGGGAATAGCAGATCAAGGGCTAGCACAGCGGCGACGAGCCCCACAAGCCCGGCAAGGAGCCGCTTCGGCCAGGACACCGCTTTCAGTCTGACCCAGAACGCGGCCCCGGTCACCGGCACGTCTCCCCTACTGGCCGCCGGCAGCGCCCTGCGCGGCGAGGATCGTCACGCGGCCCGGCGCCGACCGTCCGAAGACTTCCGGCCGGTACATGTCCTCGGCCACCACGCCCGGCATCGCGAACGATCCCGGCGTGACGGCGCGCACCACATAGGCGAGCGTGACGGGCTTGTCGTAGACATTGATGGCCGCGACGTAGCGATCATCCTGCGCCTGCGAAGTCTGGGCCTGGGCGATCTCGCCGAGGAAGGCGAAGGCGCCGGCCCGCACGCGGTCCTGGCCCGTGGTCCAGTCATACTCGACCATACGTGCGTCCGCCGGACGCAGGACCGTCTCGATCTCGAAACCGGCCGCCAGCAAATCGGCCACGATGACCGGGTTGAGGCGGCGCTCTTCCGGCGAGATCGTCAGGCCGACCACGAACCGGTCGCCCTGACGCACCTGGTCAAGCTTCACCGGACTGCCCTGAAGCGTGTAGAACTGTTTCGAGGCAGACAACTTCGACGAGACCGCAGGAGGCGCCGAAGCCGGCGCGCCGGTCACCAGCACCGTACGGAAGACCGGCCCCTTGGCGTTCAGCTTGAAGCCGACCCCGCCGGAGGCCTGCGCTTCGGTCAGCATGTACTGGCGCTTGTTGTCCTGGCCATTGCCGAGGCCGGTGACCCCGACCTGCAGGCTGTCTTCGCCCTTGGTCAGTGCGCTGACGGCCTGCAACATGTAGGATTTCTCCTGCGTCGTCAGGCTGGACGCATCCGGCACATCCTTGCCGAGGCGCGTGGCCAGGCGCTCGACGACCTGCGGCAGGTCCGCTTCGGCGGCGAGCGCAAGAATGCCCGCAAGGTCGCGCAGCGGCGTCTGGTAATAGTCGCCGCTATTGGTGTAGCCGAGTTTCGCTTCCGCCGACTTGAAGGCCGACGCCGCGCGCGCCCGGTCGCCGAGGAAGGCGAGGCCGGCCCCGATATGGGCGCGGGCGAGCGGGCTGGCGATATTCTCCAGTTCTCGGTCGTGCAGGTAGCGCAGCCGCGAGATATCGGCCTGCCCCGCCTTGGCGAGCACATAGAGCGCATAGGCCGAGGAACGGTACATCATCTGCTGCTGCGTGTCGGTCGAGTACTGGCCCTCGTACACGTCCGTGTCGTAGCCATAGACCCGCCAGGCATCGCCGCTGGCAATGTTGCGCAGCGCGCCGTAGGCCCGCGTCAGCGCCTCATCCGGAACCGCATAGCCGGCCTGCTTGGCGCGGTAGACGAAATCCGTGGCGTAGGCGCCGAGCCAGGGCGTTGCATAGCCATCGCCCTCGCGCCAGAGGCCGAAAGTTCCATCCGCCCCCTGACGGTTGAGAACCGTGTTGACGGCGATCTGGACCTTGCCGCGCGCGTCGTCGCGCGAGCCTTTCGCGCCCATCGCGACGAGCGCCTCGGAATAGAGGAGCGGCACCGCGCGGCTGGTGATCTGCTCGGTGCAGCCATACGGGTAGCGATCGAGCGAGGCATACAGCGTGGCCGGGTCCACCGGGATCGGCGAGAAGCCGACCGCAACATCGGCCGAGCCAGGGACATAGCCTTTCAGGAGTTCGGCACTGACGCTGAACGTTTCGCCCGGCCGCATCAGCTGCGAGGTCGAGCGCGATTCCGGCAAGTAGGGCGAGCGCGTCTGTATCTGATAGCTGCGCACGACAGAGTAGCGGTCCGGACCGGTGACTTCGAGGCGCAGCGGCGAGATGCCTTCGCTTCGCGCGGTCACGCGGACCGGCAGGTCGGCCCGCTGGTTCTTCGCGAGCGTGCGGGTGAGCGCGGCTTCGGCGACGCTGACCTGTGCACCGCCCGAGACCTTCGCCGTGAACTGGCCCGCCGCGAGTTCGATATTGTCAATCGACGCGGTGATCACGGCCTCGTCGCCGGGCGCAAAGAAACGCGGCATCACGAGATCCGACGGCGCGCGGTCGCGCACCTTCATCTTCCGGTCCGCCGAACCGAGCCCGGTCTTCGACCAGACGACGGCCATCAGGCGAAGCTCGCCGTTGAATTCGGGCAGCGCGAGCGGGATCCTGGCGCGGCCATTCTTCACTTCGACGAGACCCGAGAAGATGACGACCGATTTGGTAGGCACGACGGTGAGACCTTCGCCGCCGAGTTGGTCGCCGCCGACGCGCACTTCGGCTGGCAGGCCCATGTTCGGATCAAGCAGGCGGCCATAGTCGTCGTGCAGTTCGACGCCGAGCGCCTTGCGGCCGAAATAATAGGCGACCGGATTGGGTGACTTGAACTTCGTCAGCTGGAGGATGCCTTCGTCCACAGCCGCGAGTGTCAGGTAGACCTGTTCCTTCGGGCCGCCTTCGATCTTCACATCGACCGACTGGTTGGTCAGCGGCCGGGCAACGTCCGGTGCCTCGAGCGTGACCGTGAAGGTGCGCGCGTCCATGTCAACCGGGACATGGGCGACACCAACGGCGCGGCGCGGCTTGGCGTTGAGGAGAGGGTCGCGGCCGGAATAGACCGTCACCATGACATAGGCGCCTTCGCCCCACTCCGCCGTCACCGGCAAGCTTACCTTCGTGCCCTTGGCCGAGACGGCGAGGTTCTGGACGCTCAGTACACGGTCGGTTGCGACCACGACCTGGGCCTGCCCGTCATACGGCGCAACGATGGTGAGCTCGGCGTTCTGTCCGGCCCGCGGTGATTTCTCGGCGGCGACGACCTTCACGCGGTCCGGCGCCTCGGTGCCGTCCTCGCTCGTCCAGCCGCCCCAACCAACATAGAAACTGGTGCTTGCGCCGGAGGCGGCGAATGCGCCCTGCCCTTCGATCACGAGTTCATGGCTGCCCCAGTCAAGGGCCGGCGCCCTGATTTCGCCGACACCGCCGGCCGGCGTGATGAGCACGCCTTCATTGACCTTGGTGACGGTGCGCGACCGGCGCCAGGTCCAGCGCTCGCCGTCACGGTACCAGTCATAGTGATAGTCGATGGCGAGAACTTTCCAGCTCAGGCGCTGGGCCACAGCGGCGCCGTCTGCGCTGACCGCGACGACTTCAAACCGGGCTTCACCGCCTTCTTCCACACTCGACTCGAAGCCAGGATTCAGGCCCACATACAGTGCTTCGGGCCGGTAAGGGACACGGATGCTTTCCGAGACGGCACGTCCGCCCGGTTCAAGCACGCTGACGACCGTGTTGAGGCGCAGCGGCAGGCCGGAATTCGATCCCGCAGTCCCCGGCGACAGGCGGACGACCGCCTTGCCCGAACCATCCGTGGTCGTATCGTCGAACTCCAGTATCTGTTCCTCGAACGTCTGGTCATGGCGGCCAAACTTGAAACCTTCGAACGCCTTGAACGGCGACGGGTCAGCTTCGAGCCGGGCTTCGGCCTTTACCGTCAGGCCCGCGCCGGGTGCACCGTAAAGGAAACGCGCATCGATCTCGACATCCCGCACGCCGCCGGCTTTCAGGGCGCGGGTTTCGTCGGCCTTGATATCGACCGCGATACGTTGCGGCACAAAATCCTCGACGGCAAAGCGCACGTCGCCCGCCGGCGCCGTGATGCCGTCGATCTCGATACTGGCGCGCCATTCGCCGCGCGAGGCCCCGCGCGGCAGGGCAAAGGTCGACAGCACGGCGCCCGGTTCCGGGTCGGTGAACCGGATTTTCGAAGCGACAAGGCCGTTGGGGCGGTAGATCACCAGATGACCATTGCGGCCGGTGACCTGACGGCCGGCGCGGTCGCGCAGCAGGGCGGTCAGTTCGACGCTTTCGCCGGGCCGGTAGATGCCGCGATCGGTGTAGACATAGGCGTCCACGACGCCGGACGTGCGGCGCCCGCCGATGGCTTCGGCCGAGAGGTCGACCGGCGCACGGACGAGATCCAGGGCCGCCAGTTCGCCATTGGCGGCGGTCGCGAGCACGAGACGCGGCGCCATGTTGCCCTGGCCATTCATCAGCGGCGCGTCGAAGGTGACGCGGCCCTGATCATTCGGCTTGGCTTCGGCGAGGACCACATTGTTGGACGCCAGCAATTGTACGGTCGCATTGCGGACGATCTTGCCGTCCTTCAGCGAGCGGACCGTGACATCGAGACCGTTCTCGCCGCGATAGGCGGTGAGGGCGAGGTCGGTGAGAAGTATCCAGCGCCCGGACGAGGCGGCGGGGCCGACATTGGCATCGACTTCTGCCGCGTCCGTGACCTTGACAAAATAGGCCCCGGGTTTCATCGGGCCGACCACATCCTGCAACGGGAAGACAGTGATCACAGGGGCATTGGGCGCGCTGGCGATGTCAATGGTACCGCTGAACAATTCCTCGCTGACATCTTCAGGCGAATCCGGGCCCCACATCCCGGACCACTCCCCTTGCGCGGACGTCGTGCCGGCATTGATGTTCTTGAAGACGAGCGCGCGGTCATTGATGCGGCTGACGGTGACGCTGACCTTCGCGACGTTGACCGTTTCGATCGGCAGGCCGTCGGCGTTCTCACGCGGCAGGATGACGCCGGTGCCCTTGAACCCTACAAAGGGCGGACGGTCCGCAAAATCGACCGGCACGGTTTCGGCGCGCTTCAGCGTGCGCCCGTCTGCGGCCGGAAGGCCGGCAAGAATGGTGGCGGTGCGCGTCGTGCCGAAGGTCAGACCGCCCACGCACAGTTCGCGGCCCTCAACTGTCAGGGCCGCGCGGAAGGAAGGGCGGAACTCCAGATAGGGAGAATAGTCCGTTTTCGGATCAAGCGGCGCGGAGAAGATGAAACAGGCGAGTGGTTGTTCAGTGGCGGTGTCGATCCGGTAGCGGAAATAGGCGAACTCGGTTTCGGCGGCTTCGCGGGCGCGCTGGCGCGCTTCTTCGCGCTTGCGGGCTGCGACGGTATCGGCCGGAGAGCGCTCAACGAGCACCTGAGCATCGCTGTCTTCACCGGGGTCACGCGCTGTCTGGGAGCCGCCGCAGGCCGCTAGAACCAGAATCGCCGCAGAGGCGAGCGCACCAAGGACCCCCCACCGGCCCCGGACCATGTTTGACATCGATTATACTCCTCCCGAATTTGTATTCGACTCTTACACAGGAACCGGGCGGCGCCAACGGGGCGCGAATCTGGCGGAAGCAAGAAATATCAAGGTGAAACGGTGCGCTCGGCGTCCAGGATGGCAGCGAGCCCTTCCTTGTAGGTCGGGTATTCCGGACGCCAGCCGAGCGCGGCCTTGGCGCGCGCATTCGAGACCCGCTTGCAGTCGGTGTAGAAGCTCAGCGCCATCTCGCCGAGCCCGGCCTCTTCAAGGGCGACTTCGGGCGGCGCCGGCAAGCCGAGCAGGCTGGCGGCATAGGCAGTGACCTCCTGCGGCGGCGCGGCGAGGTCGTCGCACAGATGCAAGACGCCGGTCACGGACGGGCGCTGCACGAGCGCGGCGAGACCACTGGCAATGTCATCGACATGCACGCGGGAGAAAACCTGGCCGGGTTTGACGACGCGCTGCGCAGTGCCGTCCCGCAACCGGTCGAAGGGTGAGCGGCCCGGTCCGTAGATGCCCGGCAGGCGGACAAGGCGGGCGCGGCCGTTGCTGGCGGCAAGCCACTGATTTTCTGCCGTGACGCGGGCGGCGGCCCGGGCCGAAGACGGTGCCGCCGCGCTCCATTCGAACGCCCAGCCGCCCTTCAGGTCTCCATAGACCCCGGTCGTTGATAGATAGGTTATGGACTGCGCCGAGCCGGCCAGCGCGCTGGCC
>JBGTKE010000379.1:0-2881 GCA_041744775.1 Hyphomonas sp.
CGTGCTCGACGATCACCGAGACCGCGTAGCGCGGATTGTCGGTGGGCGCATAGGCGACGAACAGCGCGTGGTCGCGCAGCTCGCGCGCAATCGACTCGCCTCCCCGAATGCCTTTCGAGCGTTCCTCGGCGGAAATGCGGCGTACCTGCGCGGTGCCCGTCTTGCCTGCGAGCCGAGGCCCGCCGAGGCCAAGATCCCCCGACCGGTAGGCCGTACCCCCCGGCTCGGAAGTCACGCCGAACATGCCGGCCTTCTGGATTTCCATGATCGCCGGATCAAGCGGCGAATCCAGCAACTTGTCTTCATCCGAGGGCGGACCAAGCCCGATCAGCTTCGGCTGGATCGGCGCGCCGGTCGCAGCGATCCGCGCCGTCATCAATGCCAGTTGCAACGGCGTGACACCCAGCTGGCCCTGCCCGATGCCGAAGTTCAGCGTCTCGCCCTCGAACCAGGGCTCGCCGCGTGCGCGCTGTTTCCATTCCGGATCCGGCACAAGGCCCGACCGCCCGCCGGTCATGCCCAGCACAAAGGTCTCGCCGAATCCGAACTTGTGCGAGACTTCCGCAATCTTGCGCACGCCGGTACGCCGCGCGATCTCGTAGAAATACACATCGCACGATTGCTTGATCGCGTTGTGCATGTTCATCGTGCCGTGGCCCTGCTTCTTCCAGCAGTGCCAGGTGCGGTTGCCGAACCGGTAGGAGCCGCCGCAGCGCACGGTATCGGTCGTCTTGACGACGCCCGCCTCGAGCGCGGCTGTGGCGACCACCATCTTGAAGGTCGAGCCCGGCGGATAGACGCCGCCATGCGCGCGCGGATAGAGCGGCGCCATCGGATTGTCGCGCAGCTCGGCATAATCCCTGCCGGATATTCCGTTGACGAACGAGTTCGGATCGAAAGCCGGCGTCGACACCATCGCGAGCACATCGCCGGAGGCCACATCCAACAGCACTGCCGCGCCGCTCTCACCCTCGAAGCGATCGATCGCGACGCGCTGCAGCTCGGCATCGATGGTGACGAACAGGTCCTTGCCGGGCACCGCCGCGGTCGAGGAATCCTGCTCGAGTTCCTGCATCGGCCGGCCATGCGCATTGGTCACCACCCGGCGCCGGCCGGGACGACCGCGCAGCCAGTCTTCGGCAAACCGTTCCATGCCCTGCCGCCCGACGCGGATGTCCGGATGGCGCAGCAGGTCTTCGAAGGTTCTCTGTTCCGCCGCCGAGCGGCCTTCGGCGAGACGCGTCAGGTCATCGGCGCTGGCGCGCGCGACATAGCCGAGCACGTGCGCGAAATCCCGCCCGCGCGGATACGACCGGGTCGAGGCCATCTGGACATCGACGCCGTCCATCTCCACGGCGCGCACCCGCAGACGCGCAAATTCCTCATAGCTCAGTTCCTGCACCACCGTGACCGGCACGAAATTCGCGCGCCGCATGCGGTTGGACCGAATTTCTTCCAGCACACGTTTGACGCGTGACTCCGGCAGGTCGATGAACTTGCCCAGCTGGCGCAAGGTGGCTTCAGGGTCGTCGAGGCGCTCGCCCACCACCGAGACACGGCCCGCCTGGCGCTGCGAGGCCAGCGGCCGGCCGAACCGGTCGAGAATCTCGCCGCGCTCCGGGGGCGCCAGCACGAGGCGGATATGGTTCTCGGCGGCGAGCTTCTGGTAATGCTCCGCCTCCAGGAATTGCAGCTGCGACAGGCGGGCCACCAGCGTGGCGAACACCGCGCCGCCGGCGCCCATGACCAGCAACATGCGGCGGTCAAAGTCAGCCTCCGGACTATTCTTGCGCGCCATCAGCTGCCCCCCTGCGATTCGCCCGGACGGCGGCCAAGATCGAACATCCCGTTGCCGAACCCATAGACGAGCCCGGTCATCAGGAAGCTCGCGATCAGCGGCCAGGTTCGCACCAGATGGTCAGAGGTGATGCTGGCAAATCCCCAGACGAGCAGGAAGGCGACGATCAGCAGGACCGCCGGGCCCACCACCGCGACCAGCGTATCGCGCATGCCGTCGGTCTGGTCGGCGATGCCGGCGCTGAGGCCGTAGACCAGGAGATTGATCATCGCGAAACAGCCGAGCGGCGCATTCGAGACGATGTCCTGCATCAGGCCGAAGATCACCAGCAGAACCATCGGGCGCAGCGACAGGCCGGCCCTGCCCCAGCCGATGGCGCCCCAGAGCGCCGCATAGGGCCAGGCGAGCGGAATGCCGAAAAAGGCCTTGGGCGTCATGCCCAGCACACCGACGATCGCGATGATGGCCGCACCGAAGATCAGGCGCGGGCTCGGGCCGGACTGGCTCCAGAGCGTGCGGCGCTTGCGGTTCTGGCCATAGCTCGCCATCGCTCAGCGCACTCCCTGCGAAGCACTCGCCGCCGGGTCCGCCGGGACGACGACAGCCGGCAGTTCGGATTCCGGCACGGGCTCGACAATTTCAGGCGGGGCGATCATCCGGACATAACCGCTCGCATGGTCGCGCATGGCCAGTCTGACAATCCATTCCGAGCCCTGCTTCGTCACCGTGCCGACGACCAGGCCGCGCGGGAACGCGCCGCCTTCGCCGGAGCTGAGCACGCGTTCGCCTTCAATGAAATCCGCCGCTTCCGGCATGTCCTTGAGCACGCCGCGATCGCGGTCCTTGCCCTGCAGGATGGCGCGCACGCCGCTGACCTCGCCGAGCACCGGCAACTGGCTCTGGTAGTTCGAAACCAGCAGGATGCGGGAGGACCGGTCGCCGAGCTGGATGACACGCCCGACGAGGCCGCCTTCATTCAGCGCCACCGCGCCCGGCTCGACGCCCTGCAACCGGCCGGCATTGGCCAGCACGGTCTGCGCGAAGGGGCCATCGACCACGGTCGTGACCCGCGCCGTCACGCCG
>JBGTKE010000380.1:0-8692 GCA_041744775.1 Hyphomonas sp.
TTCGTATTCCTCGACATTGCCGCGCTCGAGAATCCACTGGCGGCGGCCGCGGGGGAGGCCCGCTTCGACGTCGATGGCGACGGTCGCGTCCGAATAGGGGCCGGAGGTGTCATAGACGCGTAACGCAGGTTCGTTCGCAGACGGATGAAGGTCGATCTCGCGGTGGGGTACGGCGATCGCCGGGTCGGCCTCCGGCGCGGTGTAGACCTTGCGGCTGGCGGGCAGGGGGCCGGTGGTGACGGCGCGCGGCGTGAAATCGCCGGGCTTGGTGGGGGTGTTCATTGTGGGTCTCCAAAAAATGCGGAAGACCCGGGATAATCTAGCGTTCGGTTTTCCGTCCCTCGCGCCGGTATGACCCGGATCAGGTTCAAAGGGTAACTCTCAGCCCGGCCCCATGCCGGACACCCCTCGGATGGCGATCAGCATAGGCGCTTTGGCGCGCCGGGAAAAGGGCCGGAAGGAGTCTGGGGGGGAACCTCCCGCGCCGCGGGGCATTCAGACGATAGGGGTACTTGCCGAAAAGGTTATAAGGCAATGAAACTCTTGAGTTCTATCGTGAACCTTTTTCTGGTCCTGTTCGTCGGGATCATGATGATTTTCCGCTTCCTCGACGGCTCGTTCGAATCGGCCGGCGAGCGTATGGACCGCCTGATGGGCATGACCGGCTGGGAGCTGGGCGACACCGGAGACCGCGCGGCGGGCGAGGTGTCCGACGATCTCGCCGGCGGCCTGGACGACGAGATCTGATCGGTGCTGCGACTCAGAGAGGCGTTGGCTTGCCGGGCTGAACGTGCGCCGATCCGGATTGGGTTGTCCCGACACGGATTACTTGTTCGCCTTAGCCGATCCGGGCCTTCGTTTCGGCGGTCCAGCCGACGAGGACATCGCCGTTGCGCTCGATGACCGGGCGCTTGATCAGTGCCGGATTGCCGAGGAGGAGGCCTTCAAGGCTGGAGCCGGTGGCCCTGGCCTTGTCGGCGTCCGAGAGGGCGCGCCAGGTGGTGGAGCTGCGGTTGACAAGCCTGTCGCCGGCGGCCGCGATCCAGCGGGGCAGAAGGGTTGCGAGATCCGCCTCGGCGCGGATGTCAACGACTTCGCACGACGCGCCAGCCGCCTCGAGGTCCTTGATCGCCTTTCTGCAGGCGTCGCAGTTTTTCAGGCCGAACAGCTTGATCTTCATGGCGTGGGTCTCCCGGACTGGCGTGAGCGGCAGGTAGGCGCTCGGCGCCGGGTCCACAACCGGCTTACAGGGCAGCTCAGTTCTGCTTCACGACCTGCGCGTCTCGCGCACAACGCCGACGATCGGGCCCATGTCGAGGCCGGATTCGTTGCGCTCGAGCGCGGGGGCGTAGACCTTCGAAACGGCGCCATCGAGATAGAGGGCGTTGGGCACATCCAGCTTGTCTCGGAAGAGGCGGGCAAAGCTGTGGAAGTTGACCGGCGAATCCGAGATGACGAAGACGACGCGGTGACCGTCGGCGCTGACGCCGACGCCGTTGCGGCGGCGGATGCTGGTGCCGTCGGGGTTGAGGACCGGGTGGAGTTCGCCGTCGACGACCAGCATCGGGCCGGACTGGGTGGCAAAGCGGGGCGGGTCGCCGGCGAAGCGTTCGGCATAGGCGAGGGTTTCGGTGACGCCGGCGGCGCCGTCCTCGAGCCAGAAGACGCCGTTCGGCAACATGCCGAAATTGCCGGGGCCGGGAGTCTTGACGAGGCCCATTTCGGACTGCTGTTCCTCGACATAGAGGCCGACCGGACGGCGGTCATCATGGTACATGCCGGCATTCATCGCGAAGATCAGGCTGCCGCCTTTTGAGGCGACATGATTGGCCAGCCGGTCGAACTGACCGAAGGGCGTGCCGGCCTCGTCGCGCAGGAACAGCCGGATATCGTCGGTCCGGGCGTCGAAACTGCAGACGAGATAGGGGGTGAGTTCGAAGGTCACTGTTTTGCAGGGGCCATCGGTCCTGCTGTTGCAGCCCGCCAGGAGGAGGCCGCAAAGGGCAAGGAGGGCGGCGCGCAGGATCATGGCCTGCAGGTTAGTCATGCGGGCGGGAACCCGCAACCTTCGCGCCTGAAGGCGCCTATGGGGAGACGGGTTTGCCTTTTGGCGCCGCAAGGGTGTTAAGGGTAGGGGGCAGCAAGGACGCGCCGCCCATGGCCGACAAGTTTGAACGCCACCGCCAGGCCTGGACGACCGAGGAGGTGCAGAAACTGCATCTCCTCGCGACCAAGGGCATGAGCCTGAAAGCCATCAGCAAGGCGCTGACCCGCAGCGAGGAGTCCGTCCAGGCGCGGGCGAAGATCGACAAGCTGAAGATTTCGAAGATGCGGTAGGGGTGGGGCGGGGAAAGGCGGCGGGAAATCGCGGGTTCCAGCCATAGACGCTAACTGGCCAATGCCCGCGACTTCGACCGGCTATTGCGCTAGCTGCGCCGCATCATCAAAGCTAGAGTTCGTGTCGCTCTCGTCGCCGAGGGCATACACCGCGACCTGCTGCACGATAGCGAGATCGTCTTCGCCGGACATGACGGCATGCGCGCCCGCCCGGATCGCTTCCCGCGCATTGCTGCGTTCGTTGATGTTGAGGGCATGGCAATCCCGGCGATCAGCAAGCCGAACAGCGGAGCCGTGATCGCGAACTCGACCGCGGCAAAGCCTGCGATAGCGTGATGCAATGCATTAAAGTCGTGAAGCTTGCATCATCCGACGAGCCTCACACCCCCAACAGTTTGAATCGGCGAAACTCCGACACCATCGCAATCTATGCTCGCGCCGGATGTCCCCCTGAAGTCCAGGGTCCTCGCAATGAACTGGGTGCACCCGGCAGCCGCCGAGTTCGATCCCCGTATGCCCAAATCGTCGTTGGGAAAATAGACGGCTCCAGTAAAGGTTGATCCCGCAGAGCCGTTCAAGACGTGGGATTCCGGAGAGCCGCTCCGGTCGCCAAAGAAGACAAGTCCTGAATA
This sequence comes from Hyphomonas sp., assembly GCA_041744775.1. Classification (GTDB taxonomy): domain Bacteria; phylum Pseudomonadota; class Alphaproteobacteria; order Caulobacterales; family Hyphomonadaceae; genus Hyphomonas. The sequence goes on from JBGTKE010000380.1 coordinate 2,970, forward strand.
GGTCCCGCTTGTGGGCGCCGACAAATTCACGCTCGCCGTGCCGTTCACAACCAAGCGCGCGCCGTTAGTGAGGAAAAAAGTGACACCTGAGCCACTGATTTTCGCCGTTGAATTGATCCTGAGTTCCCCGCCATCAACGATGTACATGCCAGGGGCGAGATTGACCGTCCGCTGGATCGTGAGTCCGCAGTATCGACCGCCTGTAATGTTGTACACGGAAGATGGAGAGCCTCCGAAACTGTTGGGTTTTTTGCAAGGGCCGCTGACGTCTGGCTCGGGTACGTCAGCATATGGGTCCGCAACAACCGGCATGTTCTCCTTGGGTTCGGGACAATCGGACAGTGTTATGCCCGAGCTGGTAGTCTGCACGCCGCCTGCGGCGCCCGCGCAGTCGGCATAAAGGCGGCCAGCTCCTCTGACGCTCAAGGCATCGCTCGCACTTGAGTTGGAAAACAGACTGCACCCGTTGAGGGTTACATCGCCTGTTCCCGTGATTGTTGCAGCGCCGGACGCGCTTGGATCGAGCGCGAGCATGCAGGCTTCGGCCGATGCCTCCAGCTGAGCGGTCGCGCTAGCCCCAATCGTGACATCGCCCTCGAAGAATATGGCCGTGAAGAAGCGCGGCCATTCTTCGCGGACTGACACTTCGACCGAAGTCGTACCGGCAAATGGTCCGGTTTCAGGCGGCGACACTGCTGTAAACGAGCCGATGTCACTGCGCAGCCCATTGTTCTCGAGCGATTCGCCGACTGACGCGCGAACAGCAGATTCGTTACGGGAGTTGAGGAGTTCGACGGCGCCGGTAAAGGCAGCGGCATCAGCATATTGCTGGAGAACACGTTGTCGATAAGTCCAGAAACCGGCTTCCGCTCCAAATGCAGCCGCACCTAACAAAATCGGCAAAGAGATAGCAACGAGGACGGCGGTTGCGCCTCGTTGATCCCTAAAATAGTTCGCTCGAAGATTCTGTCGCAACTGCTCGGTGACCTTTTTTGACAACATTCCGCAGAAAGCTGGAGTAATTGTTAAAATGCGTAGAAGCGCACCCTACCGCTTTCAGCCGCGGTAGGCCGCTACAAGAGGCTCGCTCCCGGCAGCTGGTTTGTCTAAAACAAGAAGCACCGTCCGCTTTGGGGCCCAATTCCGGACTGTTGGGAATGGCCACATCATTCCCCCCTTTTCGTCATGCGAAAGCAGTCTGACCCGCGCCCGCGCCTCAAGCCCCCGCTTCGCCTTCCGCCAGCGCTTCGCGGCGTTTTTCGGCGGCGGATTTCTTGACGCTTTCGGAGCGCAGCTGGCCGCAGGCGGCGAGGATGTCTCGGCCGCGGGGGGTGCGGATGGGGGAGGCGTAGCCGGCGCGGTTCAGCACGTCGGCGAATTCCTCGATCGTGTCCCAGCTGGAACATTCATACGGCGTGCCCGGCCAGGGGTTGAACGGGATCAGGTTGATCTTGGCGGGCACACCCTTCAGCAGGCGGACGAGATCATGCGCCTCGGCGAGCGTGTCGTTGACGCCTTTCAGCATGACATATTCGAACGTCACCCGGCGCGAATTGCCGAGGCCGGGATAGGCGGCGATGGCGTCCATCAGTTCGGCGAGATTGTACTTCCTGTTGATCGGCACGAGTTCGTTGCGCAGGTCGTCGTTCGTTGCGTGCAGGGAGATGGCGAGCATGGCGTTGGTGCGGGCGCCGAGCTCCGGGATCTTCGGGGCGACACCGGCGGTGGAGACGGTGATGCGCCGGCGGCCGATCGCGATGCCGTCGCCGTCCGAGATCGTGTCGATCGCTTCGGCGACGTTGTCGAGATTGTAGAGCGGCTCGCCCATGCCCATGAAGACGATATTGGTCAGCAGGCGGCCTTCCTCGGCGCTCGGCCATTCGGCGAGGGCGTCGCGGGTGATCAGCACCTGCTGGACGATTTCCTGGGCAGTGAGATTGCGCACGAGCGCCTGCGTGCCGGTATGGCAGAAGGTGCAGTTGAGCGTGCAGCCGACCTGGCTGGAGACGCAGAGGGCGCCGGCCTTGCCGACATCCGGGATATAGACGCTTTCGCCCTCGATGCCCGGGCCGAAGCGGGTCAGCCATTTCCGGGTGCCGTCGCTGGAGACCTGGTGGTCGGCGATTTCGGCGCGGTCCAGCACATATTTTTCCGCCAACAGGGCGCGAAGGTCTTTCGCGATGTCCGTCATCACGGAAAAGTCATTTGCTCCGAAATGGTGAATCCAGCGGCGCAGTTGTCTGGCGCGCATGCCGGCCTGTTTACCATCGAGACCCAGCGATTCCATCTCGGCCTTCAGGGCCGGGATCGACAGGCCCGCCAGCGATTTCGGGCGCGGCTCCGGCGCCGGGCGCCGGGAAAGGTCGAGGGAGGTGGACATCGGCGGGCCTATAGCATGCAGGGACAATTAAGGAAAACGCTCCGCACATGGACGGAATGTAAGGGTGCAAACGGTTGATTTGGCCTTCTTTTTGTTACCGAATTGCGGGAACTCCCGGGCCGTTGGGGTGTATTCATTCAAGGTGCTGCAAAGAGTGGCCCAACAAGTTCATGACAAGGGAGTCATCTCATGAAGAAATCAATGATCCTAATGGCAGCCGTCGCGCTGCCGCTTTTCGTCCAGGCCTGCGAAACAGGGCCGAGCCAGCGTGTCCTCACCGGCACGGCGGCAGGCGCCATCATCGGCGCAGGCGCCGGCATGATGGCCGGCGGCGACGACAAACGTAACGCCGCCATCGGCGCAGCCGTCGGCGCTGTCGCCGGCGCTTCGGTTGGCGTCTACATGGACAAGCAGGAAGAGAAACTGCGCCAGCAGACGGCCGGCACGGGCATCGAGATCGAACGCCAGGGCGACCAGCTTGCGCTGACCATGCCGTCGGGCATCACGTTCGCCCAGTCGAGCGCCCAGATCCAGCCGGCGTTTTTCCAGACGCTCAACAGCGTCGCCTCGACCCTCGTCGAATATCCTTCGACGGCCGTCGACATCCGCGGCCATGCCAGCTCGGAAGGCGACCGCAGCTTCAACCAGCGCCTGTCGCAAGACCGTGCTGATGCAGTCCGCAGCTACCTTGTGAACCAGGGCGTCCAGTCTGTGCGCATGTCGGCGATCGGCATGGGCATCGACTACCCGGTTGCGAGCAACTCGACTGAAGCCGGCCGGGTTCAGAACCGCCGGGTCGAAATCATCCTGACCCCGGTCTCGCAGTAACCTGCAGTCCGGCCTCTGACGGCTGAACAGGGCGGGCGGCAATCTTCGGGTTGCCGCCCGTTTTGCATTTGAAACCGGGCGCTGATTTGCCTCGGGTTTCTGAAATAATTCGCGCACCGGTATATGGTGTTCCGGCGCAAAGCACGGATCGTGGCGCGATGAACACGACCGGACACGCGAAGCGGGCCAGCGGCCCATTCGGCGCGAGCGCGCCCTATCGCGGCGTCTTTTCCGAATTCATCCGGGGCCTGTCCTGGCTCTACCTGAAAGCCACCGGCTGGCGGGTCGGATCGGACTGGCCCGCGCAGGTGCCGAAATCGGTAATCGTGGCAGCCCCGCACACGTCCAACTGGGACGGCCTGACGATGGTGGCGGTGGCGGGCTGGTACCGGGTCAAGCTGAACTGGATGGGCAAGGCCTCACTGGTGCGCGGGCCGCTCGGCTGGCTGGTGAAGCGTGCGGGCTGTGTACCGGTGGAACGGTCCACCTCGCGGGATGTGGTCGAGCAGATGCGGCAGGCCTTTGCGGCGCAGGGGACGATGCATCTTGCGGTCGCGCCGGAAGGCACGCGCGATGCCAATCCGAACTGGAAGACCGGCTTCTACCATATCGCCCGCTCGGCCGGTGTGCCGCTTCTGATGGCGGTGCTTGACTACCGCACGCGGGTCGTCCGCCTCGAGGGGCCGATGCCGACGACGGACGACGCCGCTGCCGACAGGAAGGCGGTGCTCGCCCATTATGCCGAAGCAGACGGAAAGTTTCCCGCGCGTTTCGTCAAACCGGACTGGTAGGGGTCCCGAGCAGCAAACTGCTCCGGCTTTCTGGAATTGCGCGGCATTCTTCCGAAAACCGGTCTCCACCTTTCGGAACGCCGCTTTACCGGCAGGCTTCGGCGGCCTTGTCGATCGCGGCGGCCGATCCGTTCAGCGAGAATTTGTACGACACATTGGTGCCGCGTGCCGAGGTGGCCTCGATGACGAGGCTCGCGCCCTTGCGCAGGGCCTCGACGATGGCCGGGTCGTCGGCGTCTTCCGCAAAGGCCTCGCGGCCGGCCGGGAACAGGTTCCAGGAGGAGCGGCCGACCTTCGCCTTCGGGCTGGAGCCGGACTTGAAATCATACCCGACCTTGATCGAGGGTTGGGCCTTTGCCTTGCCGGACTTCCAGCTGGTCACGTAGTACCAGACCGCGCCGTGATTGACCTTCGTGGGGGTCTTGGTCTCGGCTTCCGTGGCGGCGTAGCAGATCAGGTCACCTTCGACCGTTTCGGTGAAGACGGCCCAGTCCTTGAACCGGCCGACAGCCGCCGGTTCTGCCAGCGCGGCCCCTGCGAGCAGGAACGGCGCGATCACGATTGCGAGATGACCGAAACGGCGGGATGTTTTCTGTTGCATACTCAATATTATATTCCCATAGTCGGTTAGGGTCTGACTCTAGTGGCCATGAGCTCGGGGCGCGACCACGCGAAACACTTATAACGAGCATAACCAGGAAAATCGAAGCGTCATGGTTGCTGTAAGGCATGATAGGGCAGAAAGCAGGATCGTGAAGCCGGGAACGGCCCCGCGCCTGTTCGACAAGTCAGTCCGGACAGTCGATCCTGCCCGGAGTGAGCGGCATGCCGACTGTATGGCGGCCATCTCCGAGGAACGCTCGCGCCCCGCCTTTGCCGAACTCTTCGACTTCTATGCCCCCCGGATCAAGAGCTACATGCTGCGCCTCGGCGCCAGCGATGGTGAGGCCGAGGAACTGGCCCAGGATGTGATGGTCACCGTCTGGCAGAAGGCTGGGATGTATGATCGCAAGCAGGCTTCGGTCTCGACCTGGATGTTCCGGATCGCCCGCAACCGCCGGATCGATGTGCAGCGGCGCCAGCGCCGCCCGGAACTCAGTGGCGACGAACCGATGCTGCGGCCGCCGGAGATCGAGCCGCCCGACACGCGGATGGCGCGCGACCAGCTGGAGGGGATCGTGCGCACCGAACTGGTGAAGCTGCCGCCGGATCAGCGGCTGCTGGTTCAGGCCGCCTTCTATGACGGGCTGTCACATTCCGATATCGCGCGGGTGTTCAATCTGCCGCTGGGCACCGTCAAGTCGCGCATCCGGCTGGCATTCCTTCGTCTGAGAGGCGAACTCGAAGGGGCAGTTTGATTTTTCTGGCGTATTCCGCAGACCGGCGTCCTTGACCTGCGCGGCAACAGGACAATGTTGCGGGAAACCACCGGAATCTTTCAGTCGATGTCTGCTTCAACTCCCAGCACGTTCAGTGAACTGTACGCCGCCTATGCGGCGGGCTGCCTCGATCCGGCGTTCACGCTGATGGTGGAAACGCAGAGCGTGCTGCGCCCGGAAATCCGCGGCCCGGGCACGCTGGGCGACATGATCTCCGGCACCCTCCTCGAGACGACGCCGGCGGCGAAGCTGACGAACGGCGCACTGGACCGGGCGCTGGCGGCGATCGATGCGCTGGAGGCCGATGAAAGATCATCCGTGCGCGCCGGGCGGTCGGCGGGCGAG
>JBGTKE010000381.1:0-1966 GCA_041744775.1 Hyphomonas sp.
AGCGGCGGACGCCGCACGGGCGGCGGGGGCGGCCAGTTGCCCAGCCTCGGCCCGCTCGGCTTCTTCGTCGTCATCGGCGTCGTGCTGATGGCGTGGCTGTCCACCGGCGTCGTGATCGTTGACCCGACCCAGCAGGCCGCCATCTTCCGTTTCGGTAAATGGCAGACGAATTTCGGACCCGGCCTGCACTTCCACCTTCCGGCACCGATCGAGAGCCACACGCTGCTCCCCGTTGAACGCCGGATCGAGACCCGTATCGGCGGGACCCAGGAACAGAGCCTGATGCTGACGCAGGACGAGAACATCGTCGACATCCAGTTCTCGGTGTTCTGGAAAATCGACACGGCAAATCCCGAGAATTTCATCCTCAACGTGCGCGATCCCGAGTTCGCGGTTGACCAGGTCGCTGAGTCGGTTATGCGCGAAGTCGTCGGCCAAACGCGCCTGCAGGACATCATCACCACCGAACGCGACACCGTCCAGCAGGCCGTGGCGGTCCAGATGCAGGCCCTGCTGAACGAATACCGGGCCGGCGTCGAAGTCCTCTCGGTACAGATCGACAAGTCGGATCCCCCTCAGCAGGTCATCGAGGCCTTCAACGATGTAAACGTCGCCGAACAGGACGCCGAGACGCGCACCAACCAGGCGGCGCAGTTCGCCAACGAAGTCGTGCCGCAGGCCCGCGGCACCGCGCAGCGCCTGTTGCAGGAAGCCGAAGCCTACCGCGACCGCGTCATCGCCGACGCCGGCGGTGAAGCCTCCCGCTTCGACCAGATCTATGAAGAATACCGCAAGGCGCCGCGGGTAACCCGCGAACGCATGTACCTTGAAACCATGGAACGCGTCTTGGGCCGCACGGACAAGATGATCCTCGACCAGGATTCCGGCGCCGTTCCCTACCTGCCGCTGGAGCGCACCCGCCGCCCGGCCACTGCAGCCAACACGGGAGATCAGTAATGCGCGCTTTCGGATGGCTTATCCTGATCGTGTCCATCCTCGGACTGATCATCGCTTCCAACGTCTTCTTTGTCGTGCGCCAGTCGCAGCAGGCCATCGTCCTGCAGGTGGGCCGGCCGATCTCGCTGATCAACGAACCCGGCAAGGACGAAGCCGGCCTGCACCTGAAGATCCCGATCTACCAACAGGTCGAGATCATCGACAAACGCAACCTTGGCCTCGATATCGAAGGCATCCAGGTCCTCGCGTCCGACCAGCGCCGCCTGCGGGTGGACGCCTTCGTCCGTTGGCGCATCAACGATCCGCTGCGCTACTACCAGCGTTTCCGCACCGAAGACGCGGCCCGCTCGCAGCTCAACCGCATCACCACCTCCGCCATCCGCGAAGTGCTCGGCGATGTGCCGGTGCCGGAAATCGTTTCCGGCCAGCGGGCCCAGCTGATGGGCCGCATCCGGCAGGGCGTGAATGCCGGCCTTGCGTCGGACGGCATCGACATCATCGACGTACGCATCCGCCAGGCCGACCTGCCAAACGAAGTCGCCGAAGGTGTCTACAACCGGATGCGGACAGCCCGCCTGCAGGAAGCCCAGCGCATCCGTTCGGAAGGGGAGGAGAGGGCCCGCCTGATCCGCGCCCAGGCCGAACGCGAAAAGACAGTCATCGAGGCCCAGGCCCGCGAACAGTCCTCGATGATCCGCGGTGATGGCGATGCAAAGGCCACCGAAACCTATGCGGCCGCCTATAACAAGGATCCGGAATTCTTCCGCTTCCAGCGCGCCCTCGTCGCCTGTGAAACGGCGATCCAGGAAGGCACACAGGTCATCGTCGGTCCGAAATCGCTCGGCATCTGTGATCAGTTCTTCGACAGCGCCCGCGCGGCGGGCGGTCCGCGCTAGGGAGACAGGCCGGTGAGCCTTCTCACCGTCCTGCTCGCTGGCATCGGCGTCTGGTTTCTGGCCGAGGGGGCGATGTGCGCCCTCGCGCCGGACTTCATGCGCAGGCTGGCTGC
>JBGTKE010000382.1:0-4675 GCA_041744775.1 Hyphomonas sp.
GTTTTTGACAAGGACGAAGACGGCGTGACGGTCGTCAAGGGCGTGCCGAGCCTGCGGCCGCGCGATGCCGCGACGCTGATCCTCGTGCGCCGCGACCAGACGCAGCCGCGCGTGCTGATGGGCAAGCGCGCCGGCACGAATGCGTTCATGCCGGACAAGTATGTCTTCCCCGGTGGCCGCGTGGATCCGAAGGACTCGAGGGCCGTTGCCTGGGAAGAACTGCGCCCCGAGGTCGAGGCCAAGCTGCGGGTCCAGTCGCGCCGGGTGCCGCGCGCCTTCGCGCTGACGGCGATTCGCGAGACCTTCGAGGAGACCGGCCTGATTGTCGGGCGCTCTGCCGAGATGCCGGACACGGCCCCGCCGGGCTGGGAGGATTTCCACAGGCTGGACGTGGCGGCGAACCTGTCCCCGCTGGTCTTCATCGGCCGGGCGGTCACACCGCCGTCCCGGCCCCGGCGGTTCGATGCCCGTTTCTTCATGGCCGAGGCCGAGCAGGCCCTGATCGACGAGCGGCCTCCGGTGGACGGGGCGGAGCTGTCGGACCTGCAATGGGTGACGCTGGCCGACGCGATGAAGCTAGACTTGCCCTCGGTCACACGGTTCATGCTGGGCGAGATCGGCGAGCGGCTGGCCAAGCCCGAAAATCCGCTGGCCCCGCCTTTCCTGCGCTGGAGCCGGGGCGGCCACGCCACAGACCGGCTTTGACCGCTTGACTTGGGCGGGCCTCCTCGTCAATAAGCCCGGTTTCCGGTTTCAACCCCATTCGAGAAGGGCCACCTCATGGCCAAACCCGCCACGATCAAGATTCGCCTCAATTCGACGGCTGACACGGGCTTTTTCTACGTTACGAAAAAGAATCCGCGGACCATGACCGAGAAGATGGTGAAGCGGAAATACGATCCGGTTGCGAAAAAGCACGTCGAGTTCAAAGAAGGCAAGATCAAGTAAGATCCTGTTCCTTCAAGGAATTTCTGGAAACCCGCGCCCTCCGGCGCGGGTTTTCGCGTTTACGGGGTCCGAGCGTCCACGCCTTGGTCGCCGTGCAGGTAGCGGATCCTGCGCAGTTGCGGGAACACGAAGGCCGAAGCGGCGGCGATGCCGACCGCCGCGAATCCCCCCGCCACCACGGTGAAGACAGGCCCCAGGAAGGCGGCCATGAAACCGGCCCGCGCCTCCCCCAACTCGTTGGAGGCGCCCACGAAGATCGAGTTTACCGCGTTCACCCGGCCCCGCACATTGTCCGGCGTCCAGAGTTGCAGGATGATCTCCCGGACATAGACGGAGACCATGTCGAATGCGCCGACGCACATCAGCGCGACGATGGAGAGCCAGGCTATCGTCGACCCGCCGAAGACCGCCGTCGCCAGGCCGAACAGCGCAACAGAGATGAGGAGGATCCAGCCTGCATGGTCGCGGATGGGGAACGCGGTGATCAGCGCGATGGCGATGATGGCGCCGATGCCCGGAGAAGCCCTGAGCAGGCCGAGGCCGAGTTCGCCGACGTCGAGGATGTCGCGCGCATAGATCGGCATAAGGGCGACAGCGCCGCCGAGCAGAACCGCGAACAGGTCCAGCGAGATCGCCCCCAGGACGACCTTCTCCTTCCAGACATAGCGGAAGCCGCCGAGAATGCTGGCGAGCGTCGGCGGCTCGCGGGAGATGATTTGGTTGGGCTTGGGGATCGAAAAAATTAGCGTGGCGGCAGCTATGAACAGGCAGGTGGCGGTCCCATATGCCGCTTCCGGCGCAAATCCGTAGAGCAGCGAGCCGATGACCGGGCCGGCGATGGTCGCCATCTGCCAGGACGATGTGATCCAGCCGACCGCGTTCGGGAAATCCTCGCGCGGCACCAGGTTTACCGCCAGGCTGGTGGCCGCCGGGCCATAGAAGGCGCGGGCGGTACCGAACAGGGTGAGGATCGCGAGGATCAGGGTCGGATTGAAGTTGCCGTTCAGCACGAGCATCAGGATGCTCGCTGCGCAACTCATCATCACCAGCGCCCCGCACCCCATGACGAGCCGCCGGCCCAGACGGTCGGCAGCATTGCCGGTGACGACGACGAGGAGCAGCGCGGGCAGGAATTGCACGAGGCCGATCCAGCCAAGCAGTGCGGCGCTGCGCGTCTCGTCATACATCTGCCAGGCAACTGCGACAGAAACGATCTGCGCTGAGAAAGAAGTGAGAAAGCGTGAGAAAAAATAGCGAGTATATGAGAGGTGTTGAAACGCCGCGAAACGGTTTGACATGGAAAAAAGGGTCGCCGGGCTTGAGGATGCCCTCCGCTCTCGCGCCTGCGCGCGGGCCTGTCAATCAGGCGGCGATGGTTTCGACCCGGTTGCGGCCGCCGGACTTGGCCTGGTAGAGTGCTGCGTCGGCGCGCGCGATCAGTTCTGCCATCGTGTCTTGCGGGCCGAGCAGGCTGGCGACGCCGGCGCTGACGGTGACAGCAATCTGGCGGGTCTCGCTGAGCACGTTGAACGTATCCGCCGCGATCGACTTGCGCACACGCTCGGCCGCCGCGAAAGCGAGTTCTCCGGGAGTCTCCGGCAGGATCACGAGGAACTCCTCGCCGCCCGGCCGGCAGGGCACATCCATCGGGCGGATATTGTGGCGCAGCCGGTCGGCCAGTTCCTGCAACACCTCGTCGCCGGCCTGGTGGCCGTGCGTGTCATTGATCCGCTTGAAATGGTCGATGTCCAGCATCATCACCGACAGCGGCTTTGAGCCCATCACGGCGCGGTGCATGTATTGCTGCAGCTGGTTGGACATGTAGCGGCGATTGTAGAGACCGGTGAGCTGGTCGATCACCGACAGCTCGAGGCCGCGGTCCACCCGCTCGCGCAGGATCTCGACATACCGTGTACGGCGCGTCTGGGTGCGCACGCGGGCGAGCAGTTCCTGCGTATCGACCGGCGCCATGATCATGTCACTGGCGCCGATCTCGAGACCCTTCACGGCCTTGGCGCGTTCCAGAGGATCGCAGATCAGGAGGATCGAGACGGCGCGGGTCGCGTCATTGGTCTTGAAGTGCGCGCACAGTTTCAGCGGGTCGAAACTTTTCGACAGGAGCGAGACGAGCAGCACATCGGTGCGCTCCTTCGCAAGATTGCCCATGTCGCCGGACTCGAGCAACGTCATGACCTTGTGGCCATCCTCGCGCAGCAGAGTCGCGATGCGCGCCGAGGTACGCGGATTGTCGTCGATCAGGAAGACGCGCGCCGGGCCTTCGACCTGATCGGGCGCGGTTTCCATTGCGCCGGTCTTCAGGCCGCTGGCTTCGCGCTTGCGCAGTTCGGAGGTGACCGCATTGTAGCGCATCAGCGTGTTGACGCGCGAATTGAGCAGGAAATCATCGACCGGCTTGGTAAGGAAATCCTCCGCACCCGCATCAAGTCCGCGCACGCGGTCTTCGGTATCGCTCAGTGCGGTGACCATCACGACGGGGATATGCGCGGTGACCGGATCCGCTTTCAGGCGGCGGCAGACTTCATAGCCGTCCATGCCGGGCATCATCACGTCGAGCAGGATGATCTCGGGGTCATGCGCCTGCGCCATCTCGATGGCCTGCGGGCCGCTGCTGGCGAGCACGACGGAATGGTACTGCGCCTCAAGCTTGGCCTGCAGGAGGCGGCGGTTCGCTTCGATATCGTCGACGACCAGGATGCGCGCGCTCATGCCGGCTCCTTCGGCATCAGCGATTCGACAGCGCGGATGAAGGACGCAATCTGGATCGGCTTGGAGAGGTAGCCCTCGCAGCCCGCTTCGCGCACGCGCTGTTCGTCCGTGCGCATCGCAAAGGCGGTGACGGCGAGGACTGGAATATGGGCAACCTTCTTGTCGTCCTTCAGCCAGCGGGTGATGTCGAGGCCCGAGACTTCCGGCAGCTGGATGTCCATGATGATCAGGTCGGGCAGTTCCTTGCGGGCGATCTCGACCGCCTTGGCCCCGTCCCGGCACTGAAATGTCTTGAAACCGAAAGCGCCCAAGAGGTCACAGAACAGGCGCATGTTGAGGTCATTGTCCTCAACAACCAGCACTGTTCGGGGGTTTTCCTTGGCCATACTGCTCGATTTTGCTGACGATTCGCACGAATGCTGCTCAACGTAGTTCAGTTATACTGTCAAAAGTTAACACGCTTTTATGCCGGTCCGGCGGCGGGTTTGCGGCACCGGGCCCAGGAGGCGGGAAAACAGCGCCATGACCAGCCTTTGCCGCGACTGTCTCGCTGTAAAGACAGGATATTTTGACCGTTGCCCCAACTGCGGCAGCCTCCGGATGGTCAGCCATGACGCTTTGGCAACCCTGTCGATTGCCCACGTGGATTGTGACGCCTTCTACGCCTCGGTCGAGAAGCGGGACAATCCGGCCCTCCGGGAGAAGCCGCTGATCGTCGGCGGGGGCACGCGGGGGGTGGTGACGACCTGCTGCTACATGGCCCGTCTTTACGGCGTGCGCTCGGCCATGCCGATGTTCAAGGCGCTGAAGCTGTGCCCGGACGCAGTGGTGATCCGGCCCGAGATGCGGAAATACGCCGAGGCCGGGCGGCAGGTGCGGGCGCTGATGCAGGCGCTGACGCCGCTGGTGCAGCCGGTGTCGATCGACGAGGCCTATCTCGACCTCTCCGGGACCGAACGGCTGCACGGCGTGCCCCCCGCCGCGGGCCTCGCCCGCCTGG
>JBGTKE010000383.1:0-6911 GCA_041744775.1 Hyphomonas sp.
CGCCGCCGCCCTGACCGCGCGGCTGACCCTGTGGGCGCCGGCTCTGCTGTTGCGGTTTGCGCGAGCCGCGATCATCGGATTCCTTCTCGCCGGCCGGTCGCGGGGCGAGCTTGTTGCCCACCAGCTTCTCGATGGCGCGAAGATAATCACGCTCGTCCTTGGAGACGAACGAGATCGCAACGCCCGTCGCCCCGGCGCGCGCGGTGCGGCCGATGCGGTGGACGTATTGCTCGGGCACTTCCGGCAGGTCGAAGTTGATGACATGTGTCAGGCCGTCGATATGGATGCCGCGCGCGGCGATATCCGTCGCGACGAGCACCGGCACGCGGCCGCCCTTGAAGGCTTCGAGGGCGCGTTCGCGTTGCGGCTGGCTCTTGTTGCCGTGGATGGCAACCGAATCGATGTCGGATGCTGCGAGACGGCGGACGACCGCGTCGGCGCCGTGTTTCGTCCGGGTAAAGACGAGGACGGTCTTGACTTCCGGCTTGCGGATCGTCTCGACGAGAAGTGCCTGCTTTTCACCCTGATCGACGAAACAGATGCGTTGCTCGACCTTGTCGGCAGTTGCCGAAGGCGGGGCCACGGCAACCTGGGCCGGGTCACGCAGGAACTGCGCGGCAAGGCCTTCGACGAGTTTCGGCATGGTGGCCGAGAAGAACAGCGTCTGGCGTTTCGCCGGAACGTGTTTGGCAATCGCGCGAAGGGCATGGATGAAGCCAAGATCCAGCATCTGGTCGGCTTCGTCGAGCACGAGGACTTCAACATCCTTGAGGCCGACCGCGCGCTGCTCGATCAGGTCGATCAGACGGCCGGGGGTTGCGATCAGCACGTGCACGCCGCGCTCGAGCTTGCGGATCTGCGGGCCGATCTTGGCGCCGCCGCAAACCATGGCGATGCGCAGGCCCAGGCCGGCGCCGTAGGTTTCGAACGAGGCGGCAATCTGGCCGGCCAGTTCGCGCGTCGGAGCCAGCACGAGAACGCGTGTGCCCTTGTGCGGGGCAGGGCCCTGGTTGCGGAACAGCTTATCGAGGATCGGGGCAGCAAAGGCCAGCGTCTTGCCGGTGCCGGTCTGGGCGAGGCCCATGACATCGCGGCCGGACATGATGAGCGGGATCGCGCCGGCCTGGATCGGGGTCGGGGTGGAGTAACCGGCAGCGGTCAGCGCAGATTCAACGCGCGGCGCCAGGCCGAAGGATTGGAAGTTTGTCATAGGGTCTTTCAAAACAATAATGTGCGCCCAGCGCGACACGTCGCGCGGGAGCGGGGTTCTAACGACCCGCGTGAAGAAGGGCGCCTTGGGCTAAGTTGGTGTCTGTAAGGAGGGCCTCGGACAGGGCGGATGTTCCGCCACGCCAGCTCACGCTGCCCTGCAAGGCGGCCGAAGCTGCCCAGACCCGGGGGCACATGGGGTATAACCACCGATAAGTCAAAGGCTTTTGCGCATCGGGAGTGTTAACGCAGGCGCCCGGCCGCCTGCGATCAGGACGCGGCAAACGGATCCAGCCCGTCTTCCAGCAGCTTTAACGCCACCGCCCGGGCCCGGCCTTTCGGCTTGCCGAGCAGTTCGCCCAGTGTTGGGCCGAACAGGCCGACGCCGATCGCGAGGATAACGCTGATCAGGATCGCGTCCTCGAGCCGGCCTTCATCCGCTTCGGCCGCCCCGATCTTGTGGCGGATCACGGTCTGCACCGCCTCGCGCACCGTCCTCAGGCGGCGGGATTCGCCGGTCATCTCCAGCCAGGCGGCCAGCCTTGCCGCGCCCTTGGTCTCGAACGCGTCGAACAGGTTCTGCAACGCCGCAGCCCGGGCCGCCCGCGGGTCGGCCGGCACGTCCATGGCCAGCAGGCCGGAAACCAGTTCGTCGATCATCTTCTCCATCAAGGCCGCCTGGACCCCGTCGATGGTGCCGAAATGGTGCAGCACCGTGGCATTCGCCACGCCCGCCTCCTTCGCCACATCCGCCAGCCGCAGGGATTGCGGCCCGGTCCGCACCAGCAGGCGCTCGGCCGCAATCAGGATATTGTCGCGGGAAGCCTCCGGCGAACGGCGGATTCGAGAGGGCGTGGTCTTTCTTATCGACATTTTTGTCAGTAACTGCTATAAAGGCTGAAATTCAATTGAGACTATGTGCCCAATCTCCCCCTTGTCAGCAGGATTCGCGCGATGACCGGCAAACGCACCCCCGAAAACCTCACCATCCTCCCGCGCGACCTGCATTTTGATGTCGCCACCGCGAAGACAGGCCACTGGTTGGACGGCGACCCGGTCGGCACCGCGGTGATGAACACGCTGTCGATGACCTTCCCGGATGGCGAGCGCCTGTTTATGGACGCCGTGCGTGCCTACCGCGACCGGCTCGGTGGCAAGCTGGCGCAGGACGCGAAGGACTTCATCACGCAGGAAGCCCTCCACTCGCGCGAGCATGTGATGCTCAACAAGATGATCGACCGGACAAAATACCCGGTCGAGCGGGTCGAGGAACAGATCCGTGAGCGGATCGCCTTCTCCCGCGCGCGCGGTCCCATGCGCATGCTGATGGCCACCATCTGCCTCGAACATTTCACCGCCATGCTCGCCGACATGTTCGCCGCGCATGACGACATGTTCATGAAGACCGACCCCGCCCTGCGCGATCTCTGGCGCTGGCACGCCATGGAAGAGACCGAGCACAAGGCCGTCGCCTATGACGTCTTCCTCGTAGCCACGAAGGACTGGCCGGCCTGGCGCCGCTATGTCCGCCGCTGTGTGTCGATGCTGCTGATCTCGTATTTCTTCCCGCGCAATATCGCCACCTATTCGGCCTGGATGCTTGAAGCCGATGGCTATTCGCCCGAAGCCGCCGAGAAAGCCGTCCGCCGTTTCCTGTGGAAGGACCCGGCCTTTTTCGGTCGCGGCTGGAAAATCTGGATCACCTGGTTCAAGCCGGGCTTTCATCCGTGGGACCATGACAACCGCGCCCTGATGTCCGATTGGCGCGCCGAATTCACGCCCGTTCCGGCGGAATAGTCCACTTTCCAAAACTTCACCTGAATCCCGCCACTGGACAAACATGATTGTGCCTATCAACTCTTGCCCTAAGGCAGGGGAATGAGGCCGTTCAGTATGACTTTCTTCTTTTCCCGCCAGACACGGCAATTCCTTGCCGCCGCATTCGCCGCGAGTCTGACGGCAAATGCCGAGACGGCCCCGCTCGCGTTGGAACCGGCGCCGAACTATCTCGGCATCGAGCTGCCGCTGCGCCCCGGTGAGCGCGTCGTGCCGACCGCTGGCGGCGATTGCTCGGTCGTCGTGTTTGCCCCGCATGAGGAGCGCTACGAACGCTTCGCCGCCTACTGGCGCACGGCCGAGTGGAATGGCTATTGCCGGTTCGGACTGGCACACGGAAAAGGCACGATCGCCGGCGTGAACGGGAACTGGAGCGTCGAGACGTCAATGGTGTATGGGATCGAGGTCAACCCGGCGGAAATCATCAAGACGGAAGTCGGACAGGACGGGGTGATCTCCTGGGACCCGTCGATCGACACCCTGAACTTCTTTTCCGGCACTGCGTTCAGCGATCTGAAGTCTACACGCTACGTCATCCGGCTGGAGAGGGAGCCCGCTGGCGATATCGAACTCGGAGACATGGTTTCGGAATGGTACGGGCAGGATTATCTCGAAAAGCACACGTTCGACGACACCGGGCGGGAATGGACGACGAGCGTCAGCGTCTGGAACGTGGACACCTTTTGCGGCCTTGGCCTGCCGGCGGAGTTCAAGCCCTTCGAAAGGGAAGTCAAAAAGGCCTGCAAGAAGACTGCCGACAAGCTTGTCATCTTCCGGCGTGAAGGCTACGAAGCCGATCCCTGGGCGGAGCGTCCGATCACCTGGCTCAAGTCCTGTCCGGTCATCAAGATCCGCGACGCCAATGATTGCGGCAAGCTGGTGCGCGAAGCGCTCGGCAAGGATTCTGCCGAACTGGACAAGTTCCTTGTAGAGGGGGACACGGCCGCGCGCAGTGCGGCGCGCCAGGAAATCTTCAACCGGTATGCGCCGCTGGAGGCCACCTTCGAGGAGCCCCTGCTGGTCGAGGACTTCGAATAGTCCGATACGATCCGTCTACAGATCGATCACCACGCGCCGGTCCTCGAGCGCGGTGATCGCGTCCTGCGGCGTCGGGCTGTGGACCATCACGTCGCGGAAGGTTTCCGGAATGAAGCCGCCGGCGATGATCCGCTCGATCAGGTCGAAGAAGGGCTCCCAGAACCCGTCCTCGTCGAGGAAGGCCATTGGCTTGGCATGCAGGCCGAGACGGGCCCAGGAGAGAATCTCCACCGCTTCCTCCAGCGTGCCGATCCCGCCGGGCAGCACGATGAACGCATCAGCCTCCTCGAACATCATCATCTTGCGGGTGTGCATGTCCTCGACGATGCGGTGTTCCACATCCTTGAAGATGCGTTCCTTGGCGAGCAGGAAGCGCGGCATGATGCCGAGCACGGCGCCGCCTGCATCATTCGCCGCCCGCGCGCAGGCGCCCATCAGGCCGACCCCGCCGCCGCCATAGACAAGCCGGATTCCGCGGTCCGCCAGTTCCCGGCCCAGTGCTTCGGCGAGGCGGATATAGACGGCGTTCACACTGTCGGAGGCGCCGCAGTAAACGCAGATCGATCCGATGCTCGAGGTTTTCGGGTGGGTCTTGATATCATCCATGACGAGGCAGTTTACGCAGCGTTGCCGGCTTCGGCCAGACGGTTTGTCAGGCTTGAGTTGATACATTGAGTTTCATTACATATGGATCTGGCGATACGAACAGCTTGCGGTGCCAGTTTAGGTTTCTGCAGCCGGGAGCGCCGATTTCAGCATGTTGTACTTGATCTTGAAGGCCGGCGTGTCTGGCATCCTGATTGCCATCATCTCAGAGGTTGCGCGCCGTTATCCGTCATTTGGCGGATTAATTGCGTCCCTTCCTCTTATCTCGCTCATCGCGATCATCTGGCTGTGGAACGATAGCGGCGGAGACCGCGCTCTCGTCGCTGGCCACGCCCGCGCGACCCTGTGGTTTGTCGTGCCGTCGCTACCCTTCTTTCTGGTTCTGCCGGCCTTGCTGGAGAGGAATGTGAACTTCTGGCTGGCACTCCTGATCGCGAGCGCTATGACTGTTATTTTATATCTCCTCGCGATCTGGTTCGCGGGCCGGTTGGGGATTGATTTCAAATAGGGTCGCTGATGCATCGCCTGATTGCCGCGTTCGCTTTTTCAGCGTTTTCCCTGCTGCTTTGCCCAGACGCCGCCTATGCTCACGCGGTCGCCGAGGGTGACAAGGGTTATATCCAGGAAATCAACGGCGTTCACTTGCTGCCGTTTCTCTATCTGGGCGCCAAGCACATGGTGACCGGGTACGATCACATCCTCTTCCTTCTGGGGGTGATCTTCTTCCTCTATCGGATGAAGGACATCGGCATCTATGTGAGCCTGTTTGCCATCGGCCATTCGGTCACGATGCTGGCGGGCGTGTATTTCAACTTTGGCATCAACAGCTACATCATCGACGCCATCATCGGCTTCTCCATCGTCTACAAGGCGCTCGACAATCTTGGCGCCTTCCAGCGCTGGTTCGGATTCCAGCCGGACACCAAGGCTGCGACGCTGATCTTCGGTTTTTGCCACGGCTTCGGGCTTGCCTCGAAAATCATCGACTACGAGATTTCGCCGGACGGCCTGCTGCCGAACCTCATCGCCTTCAATGTCGGCGTTGAAGTGGGCCAGTTGCTGGCACTGGGCGCAATCCTGATCGCGATGGGATACTGGCGCCGCACGGCGGGATTCCTGAAACATGCCTACACCGCCAACGTGCTGTTGATGACGGCCGGCTTCGTGCTGGTCGGCTATCAGCTGACCGGCTACTTTATTGCCTGAGAGGTTTGCTATGTACAATTCTGATCTGCCCTCCCGCGCCGACCTTCCGTCCACGAAGCAACTGGTCCGCTCGACCCTGATTGCCGCCGCTGTTGCCGCGGCGATTCTGGTGACGGCTGTTCTGCCGGGGGAATACGGGCTTGACCCGACCGGTATCGGCCGCGTCCTTGGTTTGACCCAGATGGGCGAGATCAAGCAGCAGCTCGCCGCCGAAGCTGAGGCCGATGCTGCCGCTACGCCGGTTGTCGTGGAGGCTGCCCGTGCGGCGGCAAGTGACTCGGCGAGTCCGGCGGTGGATGCGGTCCCCGATGCAGTCTCGCCGCCGTCCGTCCAGGCCGATGCTTGGCGGGAGGAAGTGACGTTAACGCTGGCGCCCGGCGAAGCGGCGGAAATCAAGCTCGTGATGAAGTCCGGCGAGACGGCTGCCTACGCCTGGACCGCGAAGAGCGGCGCGCTCAACTCGGACTTGCACGGGGATGGCAAAGGCGGGCAGGCGACCTCCTACCGCAAGGGCAGGGCAGAGGCGGCCGATTCCGGTGAACTGACGGCGGCGTTTGACGGCTCCCACGGCTGGTTCTGGCGCAATCGCGGCGACGCGCCGGTGGAACTCGTGCTGCAAGTCCGGGGTGAGTATTCGCAGCTTAAACGGGTCATCTAAGCTCACATTAACGGATCGGAGGTAACGGGTTCCGTTTTCCAGCATTCCACTCCATATGGCGTGCATGAGTTCACATGCACCTGCCGCCCAGGCCCCCGAAAACCACGACCGTATCGAGAGCGCGGATGGGGGCCTGTGGGCCTCGATCCTGCGGATCCTGAAGCTTCTCTGGCGGCCGGAACTGGCGAAATGGCGCCCGATCATGGCGGTGGCCGTGCTGCTGACGCTGGCCGCGTCGGTGCTGGAGGTCATCTCGCCGCTGGTGATGGGCCACGCGATCAACCAGGTCGCGCCGCAGTCGGGCGGCGGCAGCTTTGCCGTCGCCGCGCTGTGGCTGACCTATGGGCTGGTCTTGCGA
>JBGTKE010000384.1:0-5031 GCA_041744775.1 Hyphomonas sp.
GCTTCGCCGCCCGCCCGGCCGATCCAGAAGGTGAGCGCGCCCGACACCATGTTGGCAACCCAGCCATACACGGCGCCCATCAGCGGCCCGAAGACGGCAACCGCCGCGGCGATCAGCGCAAACTGGGGCACGCCGAAGAAGGCCGCGATGCAGAACAGCGCGATGACTGCGGGCAGGCCCCAGGGGCTGCCGGCGAGGTTGCGCAGCCAGGCTTCGGTCTGTTCGAGACCCGGCAGGTAGCCGAGCTTGCCTAGCGCGAATACCGACAGCACGACGGCGATCAGGCCGAGCCCGATGAACAGGGTGCGTCGCGGGGCTGGAGCAGGGGGGGCGGTTGTCTCGTGGGTCATCGCGGAGTCAGGTGCGACAGTGGCGCGGCGGCGTCAATCTGGTGCGGGCAGACGGGCTGCCAAGCCGGCCTCAGGTATCGGCCAGCATCGCCTCGCTCATGGCCCAGAGCTTTTCGGCTTTTGCATCATCGGTGATCCATTCGCGGGCATGTTCCCAGCGCTGGCTGCCGGGACCGGCGGCCTTGGCGATGTCGGCATCCTCGCAATAGACCCCGCCCTTTCCGGCCAGCATCGGCGACGTGGCCGCCCACACGGTCGTCGAGGCGCCTTGCTCGGGCGTCTTGAACATCGCCTTCACGGCATCGGGAATCGTGCCATCGGCGTTCTTCCATCCGAGCGCGGCCATTTCCTCATCCGTGAGGTGGCGCTGCAGCGGCGTGAAGATGCCGCCGGGATGCACAGAAAAGGCGCGCACGCCGACTTCGCGGCCGAGCAGGTCCACGCCGAGTGCAAATAGAGCGTTGGCGGACTTGGCCTGACCGTAGGCTTCCCATTTGTCATACGGGCGCGTCGTGTAGTTCGGATCGTCCCAGATCACATCTGAGCGCACATGGCCGGTGGAGGACAGCGCCACCACGCGCGCGCCCTGGGCGGCCTGTAGCGCGGGAGCGAGTTTCAGCGCCAGCGCCATGTGGCCGAGATGGTTGGTGCCGAACTGGCTTTCCCAGCCCTTGCCGACGCGGGCGAGGGGCGGGGCCATGATGCCGGCATTGTTGATCAGGATGTTCAGGCCGCGGCCGGTTTCGAGATAGTGATCGGCAAAACGGTGCACGCTGGCGAGATCGCCGAGGTCCATCGCGGCGATTTCGATCTCGCCCGCTACGCCTGCGAGCGCTTCCGAGGCGGCGTCTGCCCGGCGGGCCGGAACGGTGACGCGTGCGCCCGCGCCCGCCAAGGCCCGCACGGTTTCCAGCCCGATGCCGGAATAGCCGCCGGTGACGATGATGTTCTGGCCGGAGAGATCGATGCCGGCGAGTACTTCGCGCGCCGTGCTCTTGGCGTGGAAGCCGGATCCAACCGGTACCTGGTCTGAAGCTGCCATGACGTGTCGCCTTCCTCGGTCTCTTGCTGCGCTGGAGGTTAGCGCTGCTGCCCGCAATCGGCTACTGCAATCTCTCTGGCAGCCTGCCCCCGCGATGCCTAAATTCGCCCCTAGACTGCCAATCCAGTCTGGAGAGCCGATCATGAAACCACATCTGATGCTGGGCGCCGTACTCCTGAGTTGCGCCCTCGCCTTTCCCGCCGCCGCCCAGTTCGGGCAGGTCGAGCGCTCGCAGGCCGAGATCGCGCTGGAAGAGGCTGAAACACAGCTGGCGAAGATGAAAGTCGCGCGGGAAGCCGCCGCGGTCTCCTGCCAGGCCGGAAACCTCGAAGGCTGTTTCAAGCTGGCGGAAATGCAGCGCACCGGAAAGGGCGGCGCGCAGGATCTGAAGGCGGCCGCGAAATCCTACAGGACGATGTGTGACGGCCGAGATGGCCGGGGCTGCTCGGGCCTCGCTTACCTGACCGTACAGGGCCGCGGTGTGGCCGAGAACCAGACCGAGGGGCGCGCCTTGTACAAGACCGCCTGCGACTACGGCGATGTCAACGGCTGCGCCGCCTATGGCAGCATGGCGTTTACCGGCACAGGCGGCCGCAAGGATGTGCAAGCAGGCACCAGTGCGCTGACTCTCGCGTGCAACCGCAACTATGAATGGGCCTGCACGCGGATGCGCGATCTCGGCGTCTATGACCCGTCCGACAATTCGTTCGACCGGCTCAAGAATCTGCGCAACTGATCAGAAGGTTGCCGCCTTCGGCACACTGGTGTCCGTTGCCTGTGTTTCCGCGCGCGGCGGCGACAGCGGCGCGACGTTCGACAGGTCCGGGACCGACGCTGCCTTGTTGGTGTGTGCAACGGTGCGCTCGGGCGCGATCAGCAGGTCCGCGCTGACGACCGTGCGTTCCTCGACACGCATCGACGGTGACCAGGCGATTCCGTCGAGGCGGCCGCCGGTGCAGATCTCGAGGTTGCGGCTGGCTTCGACTTCGCCGCTGACGGCGCCGTGGATGATAACCATTGCTGCGCGCAGGCGGCCTTCGATCCGGCCGCAGGCCTCGACGAGGACCAAGTCGTCGGACTCGACGTCCCCGCGAATATGGGCACCGACGATCACCGGGCCCACGAAGGTGAACTTGCCTTCAAGGTGTCCACCGGCCGCGATCGCGTTGCCGAGTCCCGATTTCGCCGACTTGCCCGGAAGGTCGTTTCTGGTCGGTTGCACAGCCATGACGCGGATCCTTTATTACGCCCTGTTCTGGAGGTTAACCTATTGTTAACGAAAGAAGAAGGGTTCCAGCCGGATGCTTGCAAGAATTGTGCGGACGCCCGTTTTGGCCATGCTCGTGCTCGCAATATCGGCGTGCCAGCCGCAATCTGCAGGTCCCGTCGCCCCCAGAGAGGCAGCGCTCCTGCCGCCTGGCGCCGAGGGCATCGACCTGTCGCACCATAACGGGCCAGTCGACTGGGCGAGGCTCGGCACCGAGCCGCTCGACTTTGTTTACCTCAAGGCGACCGAAGGGACGGGCCATATCGACCCGCGCTTCCAGGAAAACTGGCAAGCCGCGACCCGGCTTGGCTGGCAGGTGGGCGCCTATCATTTCTATCGCCTCTGCCGCAAAGGCGCGCCCCAGGCGGATAATTTCATCCGGCAGGTGGAAGTGCGCGCCGGTACGCTGCCGCCTGCCGTTGACCTTGAACATGCCCATAACTGCGCGGCCCACGGCCCCCGGGCGGACACCCTCGCCGAGCTGCGCGTCTTCCTCGCCGCGCTCGAGTCCGAGTATGGCGCAGTGCCGGTGATCTACACTACGCCGGCCTTCCACGCCGAATGGCTCGCGGGGGAGGGCTTCGAAGCGCACCCGCTGTGGATCCGCGCCCTCGATGGCGCGCCGCAGGGCCCCTACGCGATCTGGCAATACTCGATGAAAGGCAAGGTCGCCGGAGTCAGCGGCCCTGTCGATCTCAACCGCGCGGCGGAGAAGCCCTAGTTGCGGCTCTTGTCCACGAGGCGGTCATTCTTCGCCCAGTGCATCATGCCGCGCAGCTTCTCGCCGACTTCCTCGATGCTGTGCGAGGCCATCCGCTGGCGCATGGCGTGGAAGCCCGGCGCGCCGGCCTGGTTTTCCAGAACCCAGTTGCGCGCGAATGTGCCGTTCTGGATATCCTCCAAGACCTTCTTCATTTCCTTTTTCGTCTCGGAATTCACGATGCGCGGGCCGGTGACATATTCTCCGTACTCGGCCGTGTTCGAGATCGAATAGTTCATGTTGGCGATGCCGCCTTCATAGATCAGGTCAACGATCAGCTTGGTCTCGTGCAGGCACTCGAAATACGCCATCTCCGGCGCGTAGCCAGCTTCCACCAGCGTTTCGTAACCAGCCTTGATCAGCTCGACGATGCCGCCGCAGAGCACGGCCTGCTCGCCGAAGAGGTCGGTCTCGGTCTCTTCGCGGAACGAGGTTTCGATCACGCCGGCGCGGGTATTGCCGATAGCTTTCGAATAGGAGAGGGCGACGGCCTGGGCAGAGCCCGTCGCGTCCTGGTGAATGGCGATCAGGCCTGGCAGGCCGAAGCCCATCTGATACTGCGCGCGCAGCGTGTGGCCGGGGCCTTTCGGGGCCGACAGCGATACGTCGACATCCTTGCGGGGACGGATCAGGTTGTAGTGGATGTTGAAGCCGTGGCCGAACATGATGTGCTGGCCGGCCCGCAGGTGCGGCTCGATCTCGTTGGCGAACATCACGGCCTGTTTCTCGTCCGGCACGAGGATCATCAGCACGTCGGCCCATTTCGCGGCTTCGGCCGGGGTGACGACTTCCAGCTTCTCCGCATCGCATTTCTTGCGGCTGGACGAGCCTTCCTGCAGCGCGACCTTGATCTGCTTCACGCCAGAGTCTCGCAGGTTCAGCGCATGAGCATGGCCCTGGCTGCCATAGCCGACGACCGCAACCTTCTTCTTCTGGATCAGCGAGATGTCGGCGTCTTGTTCGTAGTAGATTTTCATGTGCGTTCGGAAGCTCCGCTAAGGGGTAGGGCGTGATTGTTGTAAGGGATCCGTCAGGACGCGGCGCTGCAAATCCAGCCGGAGCTGACATTGGCGACGCCGATGACGAGATTGTTGAGACGGCTCACCGGATCATCTGACCTGGCGTGGCGTGAAAAGTTGCGGGACCCGTTTTCGGTGTCCGCCCGGGTGATGATGTCGTGGCTTTCGATCACGAGGCGCACGCTGCGCGACCCATCCGGATTCACGGTGACTTCCTCGCGCGGGCCATAATCCGGCACCGAAGGATCCGCAGCCTGCGTCAGCAGGATGCTCACGGAATTGGCCGTGTCGTCCGGTATGCTGACACTCAGCTGGCAGCGGGGACCGCGCCCGTCGGGAACGGAGCGCGCATCGAGGCGCAGCCGCCTGCCCTCCCGCAGCACGTCGTAAACATAGGCTGCGCCGCTCGGCGAGGCGGTATCGACGATCTGGATCAGCGAATTGGTTCCGCCCCCGTAGAGGGCATTGGCGCGCTCGCGGATCCTTGCGGCCCGGTCGAGGTCACAGCGCATCCGCGCCGCTTCCTGACGGATCCTTTCCCACACCATCCCCCTTACCCCTTAGCGGAGCTTCCGAACGCACATGAAAATCTA
>JBGTKE010000385.1:0-2397 GCA_041744775.1 Hyphomonas sp.
CGGCGGATATCCAGGCGCACGGAGGCGTAGAACTTGAGGGCGTTGCCGCCCGTCGTCGTCTCGGGGTTGCCGAACATCACGCCGATCTTCATCCGGATCTGGTTGATGAAGATCACCATGCATTTCGACTTGGAGATCGAACCGGTCAGCTTGCGCAGGGCCTGGCTCATCAGGCGGGCCTGGGCGCCCGGAAGCTGGTCGCCCATCTCACCTTCGAGTTCGGCGCGCGGCGTCAGCGCCGCCACCGAATCGATCACCAGCAGGTCCACCGCACCGGAGCGCACCAGCGTGTCGGCAATCTCGAGCGCCTGTTCGCCCGAATCGGGCTGCGAGATCAGGAGATCGTCGAGGTCGACGCCCAGTTTGCCGGCATAGACCGGGTCGAGCGCGTGTTCGGCATCGATGAAGGCGCACACGCCGCCATTTTTCTGGGCTTCGGCGACGCAGTGCAGGGCAAGCGTCGTCTTGCCCGAGCTTTCCGGGCCGAAAATCTCGATGATCCGGCCTTTCGGAAGCCCGCCGATGCCCAGCGCAATGTCGAGGCCGAGCGAGCCGGTCGAGACCGCCTCGATGTCCATCGATTTCTTGTCGCCGAGGCGCATGACGGAGCCCTTGCCGAAGGAGCGCTCGATGTTCCCGAGCGCCGTTTCGAGGGCCTTTTGCTTGTCCACACCGGTTTCCTTATGCACGAGAGCAAGAGCGGTCTTGGTCATTCGTCCTATCCTTTGGTCTACCATGGGGGCCGGTTTGGCAAGGCCCCCGATTGCCATGCTGAGACGGCATGTACACCATTTGTTCCAGAGAACAAAGCAGAAACTTTCCGCGTGGGCGGCTTTTCTTCCGGCGCCGCCTGAGGCATAGTGCGGCGCATGCTCACACGTTCCGGAAATACCGGCGGGGAAGCCCGCCTGCGCTATGGCGACAATGATTACGACATCCTCACGCCGGGCAGTTTCGTCACCTGCGCGGTCACCGGTAGACTGATTCCCCTCAGCGCGTTGCGCTATTGGAGCGTTGACCTGCAGGAAGCCTACTGGGACGCCGACGCGGCGGCCCAGCGCCTGTCACCGAAGGCATGATCCGCCTCTATTCACATGCGCTGGCGGCCACCTGCCTCGCCGCCTGCTCGGCTGCGCCGCCCGCCGCCCTGCCCGTGCCGGTCACCGATGATGAGGCCAACGCAGACTGGCCGGTAACCGAACCCGAGGCGCCGCCGCCGATGGCCTCGCCCCCGTCGCTCGCCGAGGCCTGCAGCGGCGTCTTTCAGCAAGGCGGACTGGTGGTCTGCCAGGGCATTCCGGGCGAAGCCTTCCGCTTTGGCGACATCGTGCTGACGGCAGATTCCGGCGGCTCGGTCCAGTTCGGCCTCGCGCGCACTGCGCCCGGCCGTCTCCCCGTCGCCACCGCTGCCGAAACGCTCGAGTTCAAGATCGCCCCGCGTACCGACGAACGTCGCAACCTTGCGGGCCTCGACTGCGACAAGATCGATGCCCGCACGCCGGAGCAGAAGGCCCACGCCGCCCTCAGCTGGGACAAGAAGCAGGCGGCGTTCAACGCGCTGCGCGGCGGACGCGGCGTCTCTGGCGGCTTTGTGCCGCCCTCCGCGTCGCCGACGTCGTCGCCGTTCGGTCCGGAGCGGCGCTATACCGGCGTCTCGAAGACCAGCGGCAAGCCCTGCGAATCCGTGTCGGTGCATCTGGGCCATGACTATGCCGCGCCGCCCGGTTCGCCGGTTCTCGCGCCTGCGCCGGGAATCGTCACGCTGGCGGATCCCGATCTCTATTACGAGGGCGGCGCCGTGTTCCTGGATCACGGGCATGGCTGGCTCACGATCCTGATGCATTTGTCGGAAGTCGGCGTGGCGGCGGGCGACACCGTCGAGGCCGGTCAGGTGATCGCGAAGTCGGGCGATACCGGCCGCTCGTCCGGCCCCCATCTTCACTGGGGCGTCAAATGGCGCAATCCGGCCAGCACCGACCGCGACGGCGATTTCTACATCGATCCCGCGCTCCTGCTGGCCTGGACTCCGCCCGGCCCGTCAGACTGACGCCGGGCGCCAGACCACGTCCGTAGCCCCAACCAGCCGCGCGAGCCGCGCGAGCTCCGCCTCCAGCTTTGCGTGTCGCGCCTCGGTCCATTTCACACCTGGCTCAGGCCACAGAGCGTGCACGCTCAGCTCTCCCGCCTCCCGGGCGGACTTCACCTCGATCCGCCCCACGAATCGGTCCCCCTCCAGCAGCGGATAGACATAGTATCCCCACTGCCGCTTGGCTTCGGGCACGAAGATCTCGATCCGGTAGTCGAAGCCGAACAGCCGCGTCAGGCGGTTCCTGTCGCGGATCACCGGATCGAACGGATTGAGGATGCGCAGGCGCGGCGCCGGCGCCGACGCCCCCG
>JBGTKE010000386.1:0-2852 GCA_041744775.1 Hyphomonas sp.
AGCCGGTTGCGCCCGCGATCAAGCCCGCGCCGAAAATCGCCCCGAAGCCCGAGCCGAAACCGGTCGCCGAGCTGACCCCCGAACAGGCGGCGATCCGGTCGATCGTCACCGCGGCCGCAGCCATCGAAGCCGGCAGCCCGCCTTCGCTGAAACCCTCCCCGCTCGGCCTGGAGCCGCAGACGATTCCGGAACCCTTGCAGCTCGCCATTCGCAGTGATGCGACCTTCCCGCCGATCCCGCCGATCGTCACGGTGGACGCCGAAGCCAACGCCGGCAACGCCGTCGCGCAATACCAGTACGCGCAGGTGAAGCTCTCCGAAGGCGAACTCGAAACCGCCGCTTCCTTCCTGCGCCGTGCGTCGCAGAAAGGCGTGGCGCCTGCCCAGTACGAACTCGGCAAGCTGTATGAGCGCGGTCAGGGCGTCGACAAGGACATGATCGAAGCGCGCGGCCTGATCCAGAAGGCCGCTGAAGCCGGACACGTCAACGCGATGTACGATTACGCGCTTTTCCTCGCCGAAGGCGAAGGCGGCGCGAAATCCGAAATCGACGCGGTCACCTGGTTCAACGAAGCGGCCGAACTCGGCCTCGTCGATGCACAGTACAATCTCGGCGTCGTGCACGCCGAGGGCATCGGCACGCCGATAGATCTCGCCAAGGCGCTCTTCTGGTTCGAGGTGGCCGCCCGGGCCGGCGACGCCGGCGCCGAGCAGGAAGTGAAAAACCTGCGCAGCCGAGTGTCGATGTCGGACTCGCTTGAGGCGACCGACAAGGCGAAGACCTGGAAAGCGGCGACCCCGGTCGCCCTCGCCAACGGACGCTTCGGCGCCCAACGCTGGAACACCGGCAATCCGCTGCAGGTCCAGGCCGTGCAGACGGCGCTCGGCCGTCTCGGCTTCGGGGCCGGCACGCCGGACGGCGTGATTGGTCCGCGCACGGCCGAAGCGATCAGCGACTACCAGGCGATGGAAGGCCTCGAGGTCACCGGCACGATCACGCCGGAACTGGTCGAGCATCTCAACGCCCGCGCCGGCGGCTCGCGGCGGAGCTGATCTTCCAGCCGGCGATCAGTCCTGTGGCGCAGTCAGATCAATCCGGCGCACTTCCCGCACGGTCCCGTTCTCGAGCACGCCTTCAATCAGCTCCGAATTGACCAGCGCCAACACGCGCCCGCCGGTGAAGATCGGCCGCGCATTGCCGTACCAGTCCACACACGACACCTCGCACGCGTAGCCAGTGGAGCTGTCCTCGCTCGGGTCGCGCCGCGTCGCGATCAGGTCGCCGGCCTTGGTCAGTTGGCCTGCCGCATCGGTTTCGAGATAGCTGAGATCGGAACTCGCCGACCACCACCACCAGCGCTCCGACTCTTCCGACCGCGTGACGGTGGGCAAGCCGATCAGGCCCCGGCCATCGGCGCCGATGCTGCTGTTGAACGAATGGCTGCGATTCTCGCTTTCGAACCGGTTCTCGAGCACGAAAGTGCTCGCGACATCCGGCTCGTCCTTGCGCAGGTCGATCAGCGACACGTTGAGTCCCTTGTGATCGCGGTATCCCGTCAGCGCCATGTAGGGACCAGCGCGTTCGGCGCGGATAACGCCGTGCGGGACACGGACGGTCACCGGCCAGGCCGGATCCGCCACCGGCACGATGATGGCGCGGCCATCCTCGCGCGGCTCTTCGCCTTCTTCCGGTGCCCAGCTGCCCCATCCCTCGCGTGCGCCGTAGACCAGGTGCGATTCGGTGAAGCGGGCTTCGTAGTCCGACGTGCCCGGCGTCGGCAGCGGCACATAGCGCCCGCCGGGCGCGTCCTTCAGCGTCGCGGACAAGGCGCTCAGCGGCGTGTCGAAGAAGGTCAGCGAGGCGGGCTCTCCGTAGCTCTTGCCGCAGGCGGATGTGTTCCAATCCAGGACAGCGCGGAACGTGCCGGCATCCATGTCCATCGAGAACTGGTTCTGCGGCTCACCCCGCACACCGAGCACCGACGGCTGCGCGCCATCGATTGGAAGTTTCACGAGCGTGGACGGCGCGATCTCGCGCACCGGCGGATGGCTGAGCCGAAGCTCGCACGCGCCGGCAGGCAGTTCCGTCTCGCTAGAGCGTTCGCTCCAGGACGGATTCATCCAGAGCCAGAAGGCGGCCTTGGTCACGAGGAACTTGTGATCCTCGTTGCCGGCAATCGCCGTCGCGGTGCAGGCCGGCGCCGCGGCATCGGTCACGCCGGAAATGTCGCAGACCGTGACCGTGTGGATCACCGGCTGGAGCACACGCTGCACCGGCATCCAGATATCCTCGGCGCGGAACAGCGGCCGGCCGCGCACATGCACGCGCTCGCCGTCCGGACCTTCCTGGCGCCATTCGCGGATCTCCGGTGGATCGAAAGCGTCCCACCAGCCGCGCCCGGATGTATAGATCGGCGTGTGGATGACGAGCTTGCCGTCGATCATCCGCGAGGCATAGTTGCTGCCGGAATAATAGTCGTCAGACGAAATATAGAATGTCGCCTGGCGCACCGCCTTCCCGTCATCGCCGAGGGTCAGCACCGTGAACTCGCTGGCATTCTCCGCATAGGAATAGCCGGTGACGAGGATCGTACGCCCGGCGACGAGCATCTCGTCATACCAGGTGTCCTCGTTGCTGGAGCGATAGACATTGGCGCGGTCGGTCAGCTTCAGGCCGGGTTGGCCCTCCGGCATCAGGTCGGTGATGAACAACCTTCCGTCCTGCAGCACGACCAGGTAGTTGCCGATCTGCTTGACGATGCCGCCTTCGTCGACGCCGGCCTTCTGGTTGTTGGTGATCTCCGGATTGGCATCTCCGGGGATCGTGCTGCCGGTGACGACGATCGAATCCAT
>JBGTKE010000387.1:0-1670 GCA_041744775.1 Hyphomonas sp.
CGAGACGATCGCCGTTGCGCCCGCAGAAGGCGTCCGGCTCGGCGTCATAGTGGCAAAGCTCAATGGCGAGACGGTCTTCGCGGACAAGGCCAGCGAGCGCTTCATTCCGGCCTCCAACACCAAGCTGTTCACAGCCGCCGCCGCCTTTTATTTCCTGCAGGGCATCGAGCAACCGGACCCGGCGCTGGGCACGTCGCTTCGCCTCGCGGCCGGGGAAGGCGAGGCGCCGCCCTCTCTGGTACTGGTCGGCGCGGGCGACCCGGCGCTGCGCGACGATGCGGCGTGTCTCGCCAATTGCCTGCATGAACTGGCCGATGCCGTTGTCGCGCGCGGAATCACGCGCGTGGCCGATGTATACGGTGACGACACGCTCTTTGCCTACGAACCCTGGGGCATGGGCTGGAGCTGGAACAATCTGCCCTTCTACTTCGGCGCGCCGGTCTCTTCGCTGACGGTCAACGGCAATGCCGCGGCCTTGCGGATCGGCCCGGACACGGCCGAAGGCGCCCCGGTAACCGCCGTCTGGGCGCCGGGCGATGATGTCATGCGGGTTCGCAATGAGGCCGTCACCGGCCTGCCTGGCAGTGAGAACCTGCTCAGCGTGCTGCGCTGGCCGGGCTCGGATGAGGTCGTGCTCTCCGGTAGCCTCCCTGCCGATACAGCCGCCCGCAACTATTTCCTCAGCGTGCCCGATCCGCCGTTTGTGGCCGCCGAACGCCTCGTGCGGTTGCTCACTGCACGCGGTGTCACGGTTGACGGCGCGGCGAAAGTCAGTTCACGGAGCGAAACGGAAGTGGGCGACGAGATTGCCCGGCTTGCGGCGCCGCCGCTTTTGGAAACCGTCGTCCGGGTGTCAGAAGACAGCGACAACCTCTCTGCCGAACTGCTGCTGCGCCACATCGCCCGAGCAAGAGGCGGGCAGGGCGCCGAGGACGGTCTGGACGCGGTCCACGTGATGCTCGACGAGGCCGGTATCGGCCGCGCCGGGATCGAACTGTTCGATGGTTCGGGCCTGTCGCCTTACAATCGCGTCACGCCGCAAGCGATGGTGAGCTTTCTCGCATGGACCAGTGCTCAGCCCTGGGGCGACGCCTTCCGCGCGACGCTGCCGGTCGGCGGACAGACCGGATCGCTCGCGCGGCGCTTTCGGGGCACGCCGCTCGAGGGCCGCGTGTTCGCGAAGACCGGGACCGTGCAGGGCGTCAATGCGCTCTCAGGCTTCCTGGTTGCGGCGAGTGGCGAGACGCTGGTGTTTTCGGTCATCGCGAACGACCGGCCGGTTGATTCGGGTCCGGTGCTCCCGGTCATCGATGCGTTGTTGCTGGAAATTGCGGCCGCGAATTAGGCGAAGTTCGTTCAGGCGGCGCGTCCCGTTGGCTCGAATGGGCAGGGGGATTCCAGCCTTACTTTAGCACCCGTTCCGGGATGCACGAAGTTGAGCGCCGACGCATGCAGGGCAAGCTGGGCGCGGGCCGAAAGGGCCTCGGGATGCGCATAGAATTCGTCGCCGAGGATGGGGTGGCCGATCTCGGCGAGGTGGACGCGCAACTGGTGCGACCGGCCGGTCAGCGGTATGAGCGACAGGCGGGCGGATGGGCCGGACACGGACGATGTTTCATAGCGCGTGACACTTGGCTTGCCGATCTCCCGGTCAACCTTCTGCAAGGGCC
>JBGTKE010000388.1:0-5185 GCA_041744775.1 Hyphomonas sp.
CCTGCTGGCGCTGGCTGCCCATCTCGGCGGCGGCGCGCAGGTGCCAGCGAGCGCACGCACCGGCACCCCGGTCTTCCCGGAATTTTCCGCCCAGCGCGGCGAGACCAGCGCCATCCGCATCACGCTCGCCGACGAGAGTTATACGCTGGTTGCGACCGGCGAAGGCTGGCGGCTCGGCTCGGCGGAGGGCTATCCGATCCGGCAGGACCGGCTGACGGAACTGGCCGGCGGCCTTGAAAGCCTCGTCTGGGATACACCGCGTACGGATGATCCGGAAAAACTGAACCGTCTCAGCCTCGGCGACCCGCGCGAGAGCGGCACGGGCGCGCTGCTGGAAGTGATCGGCGCGGACGGCGAGACCGGCGCGGCGCTGATCACCGGGCGCAAGGGCGAGAATATCTATGCCCGCCGTCCGGATGAGACCCTCGCCTTCCGCGTGACCGGCGACCTGCCTCCCCTCTACAGTTCCGAGGCCTGGCTGGATCTCGGCTTCCTCGACATCCACGAAGACGCCGTCTCCGCCGTGCGCCTCACCGATCCGGACGGCCAGAGCCTGTTCCTGCAACGCGAGGTCGGCTCCAGCGACCGCGCCTTCCGCCCTGCCCCGCCCTTCCAAACCTACCGCCTGACCAGCCGGCTGGCTGTCACCGGACCAGCGCTTGCGCTGACCCGCTTCCTGCCGATCGGCGTGAAGCCCGCCCGGTCGCTGCGCAGCGAGCCTGTCTCGCGCCACATCACACAGACGCATGACGGGTTGGAGGTGGACGTGCGCGCTTACCGCGAGCATGATGGCTATTTCATCACGATGCGGGCGATCGAGGCCGGCGAAGGGGCCACGCGCGCCGCGGCGATCAACGAGCGCGCGGCAGGCTGGGCCTTCGAACTGACGGCAACGGATTGGGCGGACTATACGCCGCTGGTGTCGACGATCGTGCGGCCGCCGAACTAGTTCGCGCGCATCGCGGCGAGCACGCGCCCCATGCCGGCTTCCTGCACGATCAGCACGCAGCCCGACTCGCAGGAGGGAAGGTCGATCTCGGCCTTACCGCCGAGCCAGGGGCCGATCTGGTGCACGCTGGTCACGGGGTTCGGCATCTTCGTCGTGTTGTCATCCGCGTCGAGATAGGCGACCCACCAGATGTCGGCGAGGCCGTCCGGCTGACCGGTCAGCATGACGCGTTTGCCGGCGCGTTGCAGGCGCACATCGGTGGGCGGCGCCATTTCGGCCTTCATCATGGCGGCGCCGACTTTTGTTGGCTTGTTGCCGGCTGTCTGCTCGAGCCCGTTATAGACTGACTGGGGCGTGTAGGGACCGCGCAGCGAGAAATGCTCGACATAGGCGCGCTGGCGTTCTTTCGACTGCGGCAGGGCCATCTTGTCCCTGCTGCCGAGATAATCCCAATAATCGACCGCCCAGGTGAGGATCATCACGCTGTCGCCGCGCTCGGCCTCGACCTGTTTCAGCGTCTTGTACGCCGCGGGGCACGCCCGGCAGTTCTTCGACGCGAACAGCTCGACCAACATCGGTCCTTCCGCCTGCGCGGGCAACGCGAAGCCGAACAGGAGCGCGAGAGAGACAAGAAGACGGGTCATCGGACCGGGTTATAGGTGTTCCCGGCCGCCGCGCACAGTCACAGCCCCGTGAGAGACTGCGAAAAAGCCCGCCGCCGCCTTCCGGTGCAGCGGGCTTGATGCAATTTACGCAGAGTCAGGCGCCGGAGCGGACGAGATCGCGCAGCACATAGTGCAGAACGCCGCCATGCTTGACATAGTCGACCTCGATCTCGGTATCGATCCGGCACTTGATCAGGATGGTGCGCACCGTGCCGTCGGCATAGGTGATCTTGCATGGCACCGTGGACAGCGGGCGGATATCGTTGCCGAGGCCCTCGATATCGATGATCTCGCTGCCTTTCAGGCCGAGCGTCTTGCGGTTCTCGCCGGCGGCAAACTCGAACGGGATGACACCCATGCCGACAAGGTTAGAGCGGTGGATACGCTCGAAACTCTCGGCGATAACGGCTTTGACACCCAGCAGGTTCGTGCCCTTGGCCGCCCAGTCGCGGCTCGAGCCGGCGCCATATTCGATGCCGCCGAAGATGACCAATGGCACGCCCTTGTCGATCCAGGCCATCGCGGCGTCATAGATCGAGGTCTGCTCGCCGTCCGGGCCGAGCGTGTAGCCGCCTTCGACGCCGTCCAGCATCTCGTTCTTGATACGGATGTTGGCAAAGGTGCCGCGCATCATGATTTCATGGTTGCCGCGGCGCGAGCCGTAGGAGTTGAAATCCTTCACCGGCACCTGGCGCTCGGTCAGGTATTTGCCTGCCGGGCTGGTGGCGCGGAAGGAACCGGCCGGGGAGATGTGGTCAGTCGTGATCATGTCGCCGAGCACGGCGAGCACGCGCGCGCCGTGGATCGGATGGATGTCCCCCTTCTCCGGCGCCATGCCCTGGA
Organism: Hyphomonas sp.; assembly: GCA_041744775.1. Taxonomy (GTDB): domain Bacteria; phylum Pseudomonadota; class Alphaproteobacteria; order Caulobacterales; family Hyphomonadaceae; genus Hyphomonas. The sequence goes on from JBGTKE010000388.1 coordinate 2,458, forward strand.
AGTAGGGCGGATTCTGGATATAGGTGGAGCTCACCGGCCAGTCATAGGTCTCGGCATCGGTGGTCTTCACGGCCTGCCATTTGCTGTCGCCCTTGAAGACGTCGGCATACTTCGAGATAAACATCTCGCGCGTGACGACCCGGTGGACCATGTCGGCGATCTCTTTCGTCGTCGGCCAGATGTCTTTCAGGTAGACCGGCTCGCCATCCTTGGAGGTGGCAATCGGATCCTGGGTGATGTCGATGTTCATGTCGCCCGCGATCGCATAGGCGACGACCAGCGGCGGCGAGGCGAGGTAGTTGGCGCGCACGTCCGGGCTGATACGGCCCTCGAAGTTGCGGTTGCCGGAGAGGACCGAGACGGCGACGAGATCATTCTCGTTGATCGCTTTGGATATTTCCGGCGCCAGCGGACCCGAATTGCCGATACACGTGGTGCAGCCATACCCGACAAGGTTGAAGCCGAGCGCGTCGAGATCTTCCTGCAGACCGGCGGCGTTCAGGTATTCCGACACGACCTGCGACCCAGGCGCCAGCGAGGTCTTCACCCAGGGTTTGCGCGTCAGGCCGAGGGCGCGGGCCTTGCGGGCGACGAGACCGGCGCCGATCAGTACGTAGGGGTTCGAGGTGTTGGTGCAGGACGTGATCGATGCGATCACCACCGAGCCGTCATTCAGCATCCAGTCGCGGCCTTCGACGCGGGCGCGGCCGGGACCGACCTCGTCACCGGGAATGCTCGCCGGCGCGGGGGCGCCGCCCTCTTCGGTCATCTCGGATTTCTGCAGGGCGGTCGCGGTCGCCGGCGTGCGCACGCCGCGGATATACTCGCCGAACACCCGGGCCGCTGCATCAAGGGCAACGTGGTCCTGTGGGCGTTTCGGACCGGAGATGGCGGGCACGACGTCGCCGAGATCGAGGTGCAGCGTGGACGTGTAGACCGGCGCATAGTCATTGCCGCGCCAGAAGCCGTTCTGCTTGGCATAGGTCTCGACCAGCGCGATGCGGTCCTCGTCGCGGCCGGTCTGGCGCAGGTAGCGGATCGTCTCGTCATCGATCGGGAAGAAGCCGCAGGTAGCGCCATATTCCGGCGCCATGTTGGCGATGGTGGCGCGGTCGGCGAGCGGCATGTTGTCGAGGCCCTGGCCATAGAATTCGACGAACTTGTTCACGACGCCGTGCTTGCGCAGCATCTGGACGACCTTCAGCACGAGGTCGGTCGCGGTGACGCCTTCCTTCAGCGCGCCGGTGATCTTGAAACCGACGACTTCCGGTATCAGCATCGAGACCGGCTGGCCCAGCATCGCGGCTTCAGCCTCGATGCCGCCGACGCCCCAACCGAGGACGGCAAGGCCGTTGACCATGGTTGTGTGCGAATCGGTGCCGACGAGGGTGTCCGGATAGGCGACGATCTCGCCGGCTTCGTTTGGGGCAGACCAGATCGTCTGGGACAAGTATTCAAGGTTCACCTGGTGGCAGATGCCGGTGCCCGGCGGCACGACGCGGAAATTGTTGAACGCTTTCTGGCCCCATTTCAGGAACGTGTAGCGCTCCATGTTGCGCTCGTATTCGAGGTCGACGTTGGCCTGGAAGGCGCGCGGGGTGCCGAACTCGTCAATCATCACCGAGTGGTCGATCACTAGATCGACCGGCACCAGCGGGTTGATCTTCTTGGCCTTGCCGCCAAGCGCCTTGATGCCGTCGCGCATCGCGGCAAGATCGACGACGGCGGGCACGCCGGTGAAGTCCTGCATCAGCACGCGGGCCGGACGGTAGGCGATCTCGCGCGGGTTCTGGCCGCCCTTGTCCGCCCAGTTTCCGAAGGCGCGGATATCGTCTTCCACCACCGTCAGGCCGTCCTCGAAGCGCAGCATGTTCTCGAGCAGCACTTTCAGCGCGGCCGGCAGGCGGGACACGTCCCCCAGGCCCGCGTTCTCGGCGGCCGCAGCGAGCGAGTAGTAGGTGTAGGTCTTGCCAGCGGCGGTGAGCGTGCTCTTCGATCTGAAGCTGTCTTTAGACGGCATGTGTGGGCCTTTGCCTCCTGTCGCGCGGCCACCCAAAAATGGCTTGGGAAAGGTCCGCCTTGATATGCTGCCGTTCCCTTATAGGGCCGATCCCGCGGGCGCAATCGGCGAGGCGGCCTTGCCGCGCAACAAGGCCGCGTTTGCGGGCGGGCCGGAACCGGGTATCCCTGCGCGGATGAAATTGCAGGCACCTTCCCTTCTGACCGGCGCCGGACTCGGCATGATCCGGGGTGAGCGCGTGCTGTTCCGGGAGGTTTCCGTCGCGGTGCGCGCAGGCGACGCGCTGCTGCTTCGCGGCGCGAACGGCGCCGGAAAGACAACCCTGCTACGCATTCTTGCCGGGCTGACGCGCCCCGAAGCCGGCCGCGTGACCCGCGAGACCCCGCATCACTGGGTTGGCCACCGCGAAGGGCTGAAACCACAGGAAACGCCGCGGGGGCACCTGAAGCTCTGGGCGCAGGCCTGGGGATCCGCCGCCGGCACGGAGTCGGTCCTGACCCGGATGGGCCTCGCCCGCCCGGCCGATGTGGCGGGGCGCTATCTTTCCGCCGGCCAGCGCCGCCGCACGGCCCTCGCCCGCCTGCTGCTGGAGAACCGTCCGGTCTGGCTGCTCGATGAACCGTATACGGCGCTCGATGCCGATGGCCGGAAACTGGTCGATGCCCTCATCGCGGAACACCGCGCCAAGGGCGGCGCCGTCATCGCGGC
>JBGTKE010000389.1:0-1697 GCA_041744775.1 Hyphomonas sp.
CCTGAGTTTCAGCGCGAGACCGATGAAGGGAACGGCGGCCTCCACCATCAACCGCTCGACCGGCCCGCGGGCAAACTTGCGGAAATAACGCGCGAGGCTCCGTGCCTTATGCCGGGTGACGAAGGCGGAGGGCACATCCGAGGTCGAACCGTAGTGCAGCGCACCAGCGTCCGGCACGTAGAGGACGGCGCCGCCCGCCTCGATTGCGCGGCGGCAGAGGTCCACATCTTCGACATGGATGAAATAGCCTTCGTCGAATCCGCCGAGCGAGACAAAGTCATTCGTCCGCATCAGGAAGAACGCGCCCGAGATGGCGCCGACGAGGATGGAATCCCGGGGGGCCGGTTCTTTTTCCAGAGTCCATCGGCCAAAGCCCAGCGCGCGGGCAAGTGTAAGCGTTTCGCGCCGGGCGCCGCGCTCCTCCCTGCCCTTCAGGTCAAAGGTGCGCCCTCCCGCAATGGCAGGAGACGGAGCCTCGTCCAGCGCACGGATCAGATGACGCAGCGCGCCGCGTTTGATCACGCAGTCGGGATTGATCACGAGGAGGTAGGTGCTGCCCGCAAGCCGCGCGGCCGCATTGACGCCCGCCCCGAAGCCCGGATTGGGGAGCCGCAGGATTGTGGCCTTTGGTGTCGCCGCTACAAAGGCCTCTAGCAAGGCCTCCGTACCCGGAGGATTGCCATTATCGGCGATGACGATTGCGGTCACGTCCGGATCGCCTTTCAGCGCATACAGGCTTTCCACCAGCCGCGGTCCCGTGTGGTAGGAGACGACCAGCGCCGTGACGGACGCCGTCATGCCTCCGTCTCCCGCAAGGTCCGGTGCCACAGGATGATCGCCGCCGCCGCCAGCGCGATCGAGGCCCAGAAGCCCTCATTCCAGACGCTGTAGGCGAAGCTGAAGATCACGGTCGCGGCGCCGGCAAGCCCGGCGACCGCAAAACGGATCTCGGGCTTGAGCTCGCCGGGCCTCGGCAGATGGAACGCGAGCGCGACGAGGCTGAGCGCTGCGAGGACGGCGCCGATCATGCCCGTCTCGGCCCAGATCTGCAGCGCCATGTTGTGCGGGTGGCCTGGCACAATGGGATAATTCGCCCAGAAGTCCGGCAACTGGGCGAGCCAGTCCGGGCGGGCCGCGAAGTTGTCCTTCCAGCTGCGCGTGGCATTCATGCCGTGTCCGGTGAACGGCGCTTCGGACATCCGTCCGATCACGGCTTCCCAAGACCAGAGGCGCGACCGGAACGAGTCCGGCAGGCTGCTGGCCACAGGGGCGAGCCCGCGGATCAGACCGGCGACAAGCACCGGCGCGAACGCGATGTATCCGGCGATCCCGCCAAGCAGCCAGCGAAACCCCATCCGCGGCAACAGCGCGACCAGAGCCATGGCCGCCGCCATACCTGCCAGCGCATACAGGGCCGAATCGCCTCCCAGCAGCATGAAGGCTGCAATGGCGCCGCCGGCCACCAGGACAGCGAGAAGAATGCCTGCGGTCTTCCAGCGGAATACCAGCAGCGGAAAGAGTAGCGGCAGGCCGAGCGCCAGCGTGTTGGCACCTCGTCCCACATTCTGCAGGCCCTCGGTCAGGCGTTTAGCATCCTCTCCGTACACGGCCGAAAGCACGAAGCCCGACAGGTAGGGCGACGCGATCACGATCGCGGCCTGCACGCCCAGCATCGCGGCCACGATGCCGGACGAGCG
>JBGTKE010000390.1:0-4295 GCA_041744775.1 Hyphomonas sp.
AGCATTTCGGCGGTGGCCAGCTGGGAAACGCCCTGCAGGTTGGCGGCCGACCAGGCGGAGCGGCCATCCCGCAGCGCCGCTGCAATCAGCGGCTGGGGCGGGCGTCCGGCCGAGCGCAGGACGTCGCGCAGGCGTATTTCGGCCGACAGCAGCCCGTCGGCTTCCGCGGCTTCGAGGAGGTCGCTCAGGGATTTGGTGGCCAGAAAGGGGGTTCCGCGCCGAATCAGTTCAGCAGAGGGTGCCTTGGGCAAGGGGTTGCCGCAACCCCGCGCAGCGCCTGTTTGCGGGGCAAGTTGCCTGCAGGCGGCGGATGGATTAACTGCCGCCTCAAGGCCATATTGCGGCCATCAAGTGAGGTCAGGAACACCCCATGTTGAAGAAGATTTTCACCTGGTGGAACGGCAACACGATCGGGGCGGCGTTCGATATCGGGCGGCGGTCGAACGAGATCGGCACCGATGAATACGGCAACCGCTATTACGAGGAGCGCAAGCCCTCGATCGAGGGCCGCCGGCGCCGCTATGTGATGTATAACGGGCTCGCCGAGCCGTCGAAAGTGTCGGCGGACTGGCATGGCTGGCTGCACCACACGCTGGAGACGCCGCCGACCAAGATGCCGCTCGACCGGCGCGAGTGGGAAACCGACCACAAGCCCAACATGACCGGCACGCCCTATGCGACCAAGCCGAAGGGCAGCCTCGCGGCGGGTGAAAACCGCCAGAAGTCCGACTCTGACTATGAGGCCTGGAAGCCGGATGCGTGAATCGGCCTTTGAAACCCTGATCGGCGCCGTCGTCGTTGCCGTGGCAGCCATCTTCCTGTGGTTTGCCCTTGCGCGCGGCGGCGAGACATCAACCGGTTCGAAACAGTATGAACTTACCGCCCGCTTCAACAGCGTATCGGGCCTCGCGCGCGGTTCTGACGTTCGCATCGCCGGCGTGAAAGCGGGCATCGTGAAAGCCATCGACGGCGATCCGGAACGGTTTGAAGCCGTCGTGACACTGAGCCTCGATTCCAAATGGGTTCTGCCAGACGATACCGATGCGCGTGTCTCGACCGACGGACTGCTTGGCGGCGCCTATATCGCCCTCGAGCCGGGCGCCGGGATGGACAACATCGCCCAGGATGGCACCGGCGAGATCCAGTACACCCGCGGCAGCGTGGACCTGTTGACCCTTTTTGCCTCCTTCGCGGCGGGCAGTGGCGGTTCGTCTGAAGGTCCGTCTACGGATGATACGCTGGCGGAAGATCTAGAAGACCCATTGGGAGCCAAATGATGACATCGTTTTTTCGCGTTGCTGCCTGTGCAGCGGTTGGCCTCTCGATCGCCGGTCTCGCGGCTGCGGCGACCTATGCCAAGCAGGACCGGGCCACGCTGCGCGCCCTCGACAAGATCACCGGTCGCTCAACTGATATCGTCGTCAAGATCGGCGAGCCGGTCGTCTACGGATCACTGAGCATTGAGCTGAAATCCTGTTTCCAGACCCCGCCGGAAGAAGTGCCCGAGAGCGCGGCTTTCCTGCGCATTTCGTCAACGGTGCCGGTGGCCGATGAAATGCAGACCGTCAACGCCAAGGGCGCGACGGCCGAGACGCCGGTCGTGTTTTCGGGCTGGATGTATGCGTCCTCGCCGGGGCTCAGCGCGCTGGAACATCCGGTCTATGATATCTGGGTGATACGCTGCACCGCGCCGGCGCCGGTGAAGCTGCCGGACCGCGTGATCGTGCCGCTCGGCGATGAGCCGCTGACCGATGACCTGCCGGCCGGCGTGGCGGAATCGGACCAGCCGATTGCCATCGAGCCGGAACCCGAACCGATCGATTGATCCTGATCTGAAGGCGCGGGCGGGTGAAAGCTCGCCTGCACCTTCAGGGCGCGTTTAAGCCGTACACGGAATTCCTCACGCGAGACTTCGATGAGACCGAACTGGTCGAGGTGCGGGTTGTAGAACTGCGCATCCAGCAGCACGAAACCCCTGTCGATGAGGCGCGCCGCGAGGTGCACCAGCGCGATCTTCGAGGCGTCGCTCGCACGGCTGAACATGCTCTCGCCGAAGAACGCCCCGCCAAGGGCGACGCCGTAGAGACCGCCGACCAGTTGGTCCCCGTCCCAGCATTCGGCCGAATGCGCGTGGCCCTGACGGTGCAGCGCGCTGTAGAGATTGACGATGCTGGAATTGATCCAGGTGTTCGGCCGCGCCGCACGCGGTTCGGCGCAGGCCTCGATCACACGCGTGAAGGCCGTATCGAAGGTGACGCGGAACGGGTCCTGGCAGATCCGGCGCTTCAGGCGTTTGGGGATGTGGAAGGCGTCCAGCGGCAAGAGGCCGCGCCGTTCAGGATCGACGAGGAAGAGGCTCGGGTCATCGCGCGAGTCCGCCATGGGAAAGACGCCGCGGCGGTAGCAGGTGAGCAGGTCGTCAGGGGTGAAGCGCGCGGACATCAGCGAGATATGGTTCGCGCCGGTGCCTGTGTAAATGCGGGCGTTAGGCAGACGGCGGTGCTGATCTCAATCCTTGCGCCTCCCATCTTGTCATCCCGGCGAAAGCCGGACCCAGACTTCAAGGGTCGCAGCAAGGCGGCGCGTTTTATCCCGCCCTACGCTTCCTTGCCGGCAGCCTCTGCTTCGGCTGCTTTCGCATCTGCGAGGAATTTTTCCAGCCAGTGGATGTTGTAGTGGCCGGCGACGACATCGTCATTGTCGACGAGGCGGCGGTGGAGGTCGAGGGTGGTGTGAACGCCGCCGACGACCATTTCCTGCAGCGAGCGCTTGAGGCGCATCAGGCATTCGCGGCGGGTGCGGCCGTGGACGATCAGCTTGCCGATCAGCGAGTCGTAGTGTGGCGGAATGCGGTAGCCGGCATAGACCGCGCTATCGAGGCGCACATCCGGGCCGCCGGGGGCGTGGAACTCGGTGATCAAGCCCGGCGAAGGTACGAAGGTTTCCGGGTGTTCGGCATTGATGCGGCATTCGATGGCATGGCCGACCAGCATCACGTCTTCCTGGCGGAAGGAAAGCGCCTTGCCTTCGGCGATGCGGATCTGTTCGCGTACGAGATCGATGCCGGTGATCATCTCGGTGACCGGGTGCTCGACCTGCAATCGGGTGTTCATTTCGATGAAGTAAAACTTGCCGTCCTCGTAGAGGAACTCGATCGTGCCCGCGCCGCGATAGCCGATCTTCTCCATAGCGCGGGCGCAGATCAGGCCGATTTCTTCGCGCTGGATCTGGTTGAGCGCGGGCGAGGGGGCTTCCTCGAAGACTTTCTGGTTGCGGCGCTGCAGCGAACAGTCGCGCTCCCAGAGATGTGCAACGTTGCCGTGCGTATCGGCGATCACCTGGATCTCGATATGGCGCGGGCCCTGAAGATACTTCTCGAGATAGACCGCGTCATCGCCGAAGGCGGCTTTCGACTCGGTCTTGGCGGTTTTTACGGCGTTCTCGAGATCGGCTTCGGTCATCGCGAGCTTCATGCCGCGGCCGCCGCCGCCGGCAGAGGCTTTGACAAGCACCGGATAGCCGATCTTCTTGGCGGCTTTCTTGGCTTCGGAGATCGATTCCAGCGCGCCTTCGGAACCGGGCACGCAGGGCACGCCGGCGGCGATCATCGCCTGCTTGGCGGCGATCTTGTCGCCCATGATGCGGATATGCTCCGCCGTCGGACCAATGAAGGCGAGGCCGTGGGCTTCGACCATTTCGGCGAACTGGGCATTCTCCGACAGGAAGCCGTAACCGGGGTGGATGGCGTCCGCGCCGGTGATTTCGGCGGCTGCCAGGATGCGGGACTTCTTGAGATAGCTTTCGGAGGACGGCGCCGGGCCGATGCAGACGCTTTCGTCGGCGAGGCGCACCGCCATCGCATCGCGGTCGGCTTCGGAATGGACGACGACCGTCATCAATCCCATTTCCTTGCACGCGCGGTGGATGCGCAGCGCAATCTCGCCGCGATTCGCGATCAGGACTTTGTGGATCGGGCGGGTGTCAGCCATGACTACTCGATCAGGACGAGGGGCTCGCCATATTCGACGGGCTGGGAATTCTGCACGTAGATGGCTTTGACGGTGCCGGCGCGGTCGGCTTCGACCGGGTTGAAGGTCTTCATTGCCTCAATCAGCATCAGCGTGTCGCCGACATTCACCTTGTCGCCGATATTGACGTACGGCTTCGACTGGGGATCAGCGGAGAGATAGACGGTGCCGACCATCGGGGACTTCACCGCATTTTCCGGAACGGCTGCGACGGCCGGGCCGGCGATGGGGCCAACAGGCGCCGGAAGGGCGCCCGGGGCGTGGACC
>JBGTKE010000391.1:0-7849 GCA_041744775.1 Hyphomonas sp.
GCGAATTCCGGGCGGCGGGTCCCACGGCGCAGGACCGCGAGGCGGCCCTGCGGCGCGTCAACCAGATCGTGATCCGTCCCGCCGGCTAGCGGATCATGCCGCCGAGCGGCGTGACGTCGGCCGGCTCATGCTGGATGATCACCCGCGCGCCGAGTGACGCTGCGCGGGCCTCGAAGGCGGCCATTGAGGCCATCGTCTGCTCTTCGTTGACATTGAAGCGCGGCACCCGGTTCAGGGCGCGGCTTTCGCTGCGGTGATAGAGGTCGCCGGTCAGCAGGACCGGGCCGGTTTCCGGCATCATCAGCTGCAGCGAGGTATGCCCGGGCGTGTGGCCGGGCGTTGAGAAGATCACGACCGAGCCATCGCCGAACACGTCCTTCTCGCCGGTGAAGGCTTCGCGGGTCAGGCCCTTGAAGGCATTGAACAGCGCGACCTGGTCAGCGGCGCCCTGCGGCACCGAACCGTCCGCAGGGATCATGACGTCAAGTTCGGCCTGATGCACGAGCCAGGTTGCGCCCTGCACCTGGTCGACCTGGCCGATATGGTCGAAATGGCTGTGCGAGATGGACACATAGTCGATGTCTGCGGGGGTGAGGTCATGGTCGGCCAGCTGGTCGGTGATCGTGGCATTGAGCGAGACGGTGAAGACGTCCTGTACCACCGGCCCCGCTTCCTTGAGGAGCCCGGGCACGCCGAGATCCCAGAGCAGGATGCCCTTCGGATGGTGGACGACGTAGCAGGTGTTGGTGAACTCGTCGGTCTGGCCGGCATAGTCCCCGGCAGAGGAGAAGGCATCGAGGTTCGAGATCGCGATGGTGCCGCAATCGAGCACGGCGACGTGCAGCGGTTTGCCGTCGGCAACTTCCGCCACCGGTTCGATGGCCGCAGGTTCGACAGCGGCAGGCGTTTCAGGCGCGCAGGCGGCGAGCAGAACGGCGCTGGCGGCGGCAGTGAGGAGTACGAGGCGCATGGCAGTTTCCTTCCGGGATATCTGGCGGGCTTGTGGTTTGCCGGGAAGTTAGCCTGCTTCGCCCTCTCCCGCCAGCTTGAGGCCAGCAATGTCCGCGATCCGGTAGAAACAGCTTTCCCGGCCGGTATGGCAGGCGCTGCCGGTCTGGCGGACTTTCAGCAGCACGGCGTCCTGGTCACAATCGACGCGGACTTCGACGACCTCCTGCGTGTGGCCGGACGTCTCGCCCTTCACCCAGAGTGCGCCACGCGAGCGCGACCAGTAGGTGGCGCGCCCCGTCTCCAGCGTCAGGCGGAGCGCCTCCTCGTTCATCCAGGCGAGCATCAGGACTTCGCCGGTCACCGCATCCTGCGCGATGGCGGCGACGAGGCCGTCGCGGTCGAACTTCGGGCGCAGCTCACGCGTTTCGTCCTGCGCGCTGCCGGAGAGGGGAGGGGCAAAGTCGGTCATGGCGGAGGCGTAGGAGGGCGCGTGGGCCCGAGTCAAGCGGACGCGGGGGCAGGCTGACATTCACGGGCAAAGGGCGCTAAACTCGAACGATAGAAATCAGGGAGAGATCAGATGGCAGCCTATAGCGAAATTCTCACGGAGACAGCCGGCGGCGTGCTGACGATCACGCTGAACCGGCCGGAGCGGCTGAATGCCTGGACCGGGATCATGCAGACCGAAGTGGAGACAGCCATCCGCGCCGGCGGGACCGATGACGCGGTGCGCGCCATCGTGATCACCGGCGCCGGGCGCGGCTTCTGCGCGGGCGCCGACATGAACAACCTGCAGACCATCCAGGCGAGCGCCGGGGCGAACTATAATGAGAAGATTCCGGACCTGAAGCCGAAGACGGTCTCGGCGCTCGAGAAAACCTTTCCCGGCCGGTTCGGCCACATGTTCGCCTGCCCGAAGCCGATCATCGCGGCCATCAATGGTCCGTGTGCTGGCATCGGCCTGATCCTGACCCTGTTCGCGGACCTGCGCTATGCCGCCGCCGAGGCGAAGTTCACGACCGCTTTCTCGCAGCGCGGGCTGATTGCCGAGCATGGCATCGCCTGGCAATTGCCGCGCCTTGTCGGCGAGGCGAACGCGCTGGACCTGTTGTTCACCGCGCGCAAGTTTGACGGCGCAGAGGCCGAGCGTCTCGGCCTCGTCAACCGGGCGCTGCCGGGCAGCGAACTGATGGCGCATGTCGGCGAAGTGGCGCAGCATCTCGCAACGCAGGTCTCGCCGCGCTCGCTGGCGATCATGAAACGGCAGATCCGCGAGAGCTATTTCCAGTCCTATGAGGCCTCGCTCGCGGTGGCCGACGCCGAGATGGAGAAAAGCTTCGCGACGCATGACTTCAAGGAAGGCGTGGCGAGCTTCGTCGAACGCCGGGCGCCCGCCTTCACGGGCAAATAGTCATGACTCGGAAGATCCATATCGTCGAAGTCGGCCCCCGCGACGGGTTACAGAATGACCCCGCCAATCTGAGCGTGGCGCAGAAGCTGGACTTCATCGCGCGGCTGGAAGCGGCGGGCGTCACGAGGATGGAATCGGGCAGTTTCGTCTCGCCGAAAGCCGTGCCGAAGATGGCAGATTCGCCGGCCGTGTTTGCTGGGCTGAAGCGGAATGGCCGTACCAAGCACATTGCCCTCGCGTTGAACGAGACCGGCGTGCGCCGGGCGATCGAAGCGAAGGCTGACGAGATCAATTTCGTGCTGGTGGCGGGAGAGGGCTTCGGCCGGAAGAACCAGGGCATGAGCCCGCAGGAGAGCGCCGACATGCTGGCGAAATGCGCGCCGCTGGTGCACGAGGCGGGCCTGCCGCTCTCGGCGACGATCTCGGTGGCGTTCGGAGATCCCTATGAGGGGGACGTGGACATCGGCGTCGTCGGCAATCTCGCCGCGCAGGCCCAGCGGGCGGGGGTGGCCGAACTGGCGCTCGGCGACACCATCGGCGCGGCAACGCCCTGGGACGTGCGCCAACGGATCGGCCGTGTACGGATGGAGGCGCCGGATGTGGCGCTCCGGATGCATTTCCATGACACAAGGGGCGCCGCGCTGGCCAACGTGTTCGCGGCGGTGGAAGCGGGCGTCGACATCATGGACGCGAGCTGCGGCGGGATCGGTGGTTGCCCGTTTGCGCCGGGCGCGACGGGCAATGTGGCGACCGAGGATGTCGTCTGGATGCTGCACCGCGCGGGTTTCGAGACCGGCATCGACCTCGGCCGGATGATCGAGACCGCCCGCTGGCTGGAGGGCGTGCTGGGGCACGGCGTCTCGTCTGCGCTCAGCCGGGCAGGAGTGTTTCCGCGCGCCTAGGTAATTGTCCGGATGCCGGGCCGGGTAGCGCGGTTGCAGGGTCGCCGCCAATCCTCAACGGAGCCACGCCCATGTCGCATACCCCGTACGAACTCGCCGAAGAATTCCCGGAAGAGGCCGAGGGCCTGCACGCTCTGAAACTGTCGAGTGCCCACTTCGCCCGGCTTTTCGGCGAGTACCATGAAGTCAATCGGCAGATTCACCGGATGGAAACCCATGTCGAACCGGCGAGCGAGGCGGCGGAAGCCGGGCTGCGGCGCCGTCGCCTGGCGCTGAAGGACGAAATCTATGCGGGGCTCAAGGCAGCCGCTGCCAGGACAGAGAAGACCGATGGGAAATCTGACAATTGATCCTCTGGCGATGGCCGCACTGGTCGGGTTCGGCACGCTGCTGATCTGATGGCGGGGATCACGTTCTGGATCCTGCGCAGTCGGGAAAATCTCCCGGGGAAAAATAGGCGGCGCTCGGGGGAGGCCGGAGGGGGAGGCAGGCGAGACGGGTGTTGCGCCCGGGCGGAAAGGCGGCCACTCTCTCGGTGGGCAGACCCCGGGGGGGCGAGATGACCACCAGTTCCATAGGCGCCGCAGCCGCCGAGGCCCCGCGCCCGTTGCAGAACCGGCACAAGCCACTACGGCTGGCGCTCATTGCATACGGGCTCGGGGAGGCCGGTCTGGTCCTGGCCAATGGTGCCGAGTATTATTTCCGCAATGTCGCCGGGGTCGATCCCTTCCTTGATGAAGGCCCACTGGGAATCGCTTTCGGCCTGGGTTTCAGCGTTGTCGGCCTTTTGCAGCTGGCGGGCCTCGTCGCCTCCGTCATCCTGATGTCGATGTGGTCCTTCCGTGCGATGAAGAACCTGCACATCGCCGGAGCGCCGGAAGTCAGCATGTCGCCCGGCTGGGCGGTGGGCTGGTATTTCATCCCGATTGCCAATCTCTGGAAACCGTTCGAGGGCTTGCTGCAGATCTGGCGCGGGTCGATGGCGCAAGCCGGGCAGCCGGTGAAGGTGCCCGCCCATGTCGGCTGGTGGTGGGCCACCTGGCTCCTCTCGAACTTCCTCGCGAACATTGCGCTCCGGCTTTCCGGGTTCATGGAAGAAGGGCCGGCTTACGATGAGGGCCTGATCGTCGCGGTGATCGGCAGTGCTGTCTCGGTTGTCTGCACGTTCCTGTTGCTGCGGACGGCGCGCGATATCACCGAGGCCCAACAGACCGGCGGGCGCGCCTCGGTCGCGGAGGCCTTTGCCTGATCGCAGGCGGCCTGCTTTCCATTTGTGTGGCCGCGCGTTAGAGAGCCCACCGCATCGGAAATTGAACAAAACCCAGAGGGTCCCCCATGGCCGGTCATAGCAAATGGGCAAACATCCAGCACCGCAAGGGCAAGCAGGACAAGAAGCGCGCCGTGCTGTTCGCGCGCCTGGCCAAGGAGATCACGGTCGCCTCAAAGATGGGCGGGCCGGATCCGGCGATGAACCCGCGCCTGCGCCTCGCCATCCAGAACGCCAAGGGCGTCTCGGTGCCGAAGGACAATATCCAGCGCGCCATCGACAAGGGCCAGAGCGCCGGCGGCGCCGATTATGCCGACATCCGCTATGAAGGCGTCGGCCCGGGCGGCGTCGGTATCATCATCGAGGCCTCCACTGACAACAAGAACCGCACGGCCACCGATGTGCGCTCGGCCTTTACCAAAAGCGGCGGCGCGCTCGGCACGACAGGGTCCGTCTCCTTCAACTTCGACCAGCTCGGCGAGATAGAGTATCCGGTCAGCGCCGGAACCGCCGACGAGGTGATGGACGCCGCGATCATGGCCGGCGCGCAGGACGTGGTGTCAGATGAGGACGGCCACTGGATCTACACCGCGCGGGAAGACTTCGCATCGGTGACGACCGCGCTGGCGGAAACCTTCGGCGCGAAGGTGGAGCCCACTTCGGCCAAGATCATGTGGAAGCCGAAAGTGAACGTTGCGGTGGCCGGGGACAATGCCGATGCGCTGATGAAGCTCCTCGATGTGCTCGACGAGCTCGACGACGTGCAGAACGTCTATGACAACTCGGAACTCTCGGACGAAGAGATGGCAAGGCTGGCGGGGTAGAGCCCCGGCTCGCACGCGTCAGCCGGTCGCGTTCTGGCCCTGTCAGGCCGACCGCAGCGTCAGAAGCGCCGCGCGCCAGGTCGATACAGGTTCAGGCTTTTCAACTTTCGAAGGCAGTAGCGTGAACGGCGCGATCTGCGCCACCGGCGCGGGCAATATGCCCAGGATCCGGCGTTGGAGCCAGGCTCCATAGTCCAGGTTCGGCAGGCGAGGCGCGGGAATTGATCCCAGCGTTTCGACGACCGTGTCATAGCGCTTTCCCGTCAGACAGAAAGTGTCGGCGCGGTGGCCGTGCGTATCCACTTGCGTCAGCTGCGCCGTGCAGCCGTCGCCCTGAAATGTCACCAGGCGTTTGCCGACGGTGAAGACCGACGCATCATGTCCAAGCCAGGATATCAGATCGACCGGTGCGGCAATACAGTTCGGGAGTTCCGATGCCGGAAAAGCTTCCTGGAGCATGCGGACAACGCTGCGCCGCAGCGGAAAGGCTGACCGCATCTGTGTAGCCCAGGCCGAGACGGGGGCCTGCACACCGGTTTTCACCTTGATCTCGAACAACGTTCCGCCGCGCACGATCATCAGACATTCGGGGTGTTTCGGCAGAACGATGTAGGTGTCGGTCCTGATTTCGGCGACGCCCTGACCGAACATATGATGTACGGCCGCTATGTGAGGCATTCCTCCTGTAGGCCAGGCTCTATACTCGAACAGGCTAACGCGCGGCATCATCAGACGTGGCTTCCTACGAAAACGTTCCGATACTAAAATTAAAACGGATCGCGCATCTGTCGGTTCCGGCCGATCTGATGACGAGTGTGTAATCCGCTTCCCCTGCCAGCGGACGATTTCCGCGCAGGGCCGGTGCCCGCTGCCGGAGATCTCCATACTTTCAAGCGGGTGGACTCCGGCAGGCGCCAGTTTTCCGGTGACCTCGCAGAGGCGCATCGACCGGCTGTCTCGGTGTTTGCCGATCCCTGCCGGGTGGGTCAGGCGCCGAGCCCCAGGCTTTCGAGAATCGTCTCGTTGTGGGCGCCGGGGCGCGGCGGGGGCAGGCGCAGGCTGGCCGGCGTTCCGGAAAACTCGACCGGGTGTTTCATGGTGCGGTAACGCCCGGCTTCCGGATGTTCGGCCTCCTGGAAGAAGCCGGTGGCCACGAGATGCGCATCGGTCAGCACTTCGGCGAGCGTGTTATAGCGCATTGCCGGAATGTTCGCCTTGTCGAGCAGTACGAGCCATTCGTCTGTGGTCCGCGTGGCGGTGACATCCTCGATCAGGGCGTAGAGCGCGCCGGTATTCTCCGTGCGCGCGGCATAGGTTGAAAAGCGGGGGTCCTTGAACACTTCCGGCAAGCCGCCGATCTCGAAGAATCTCTCCCATTGCTGGTCCGAGTACGGAACAAGTCCGAGATAGCCGTCGCGCGTCGGGTAGGGGCGCCGGTTCGGGTTGACCGATCTTGTATAGGCGAGCTTGCCATTGCCCGGCAGATAGGTCTCGCCATACAGGTTCTCGACCATGTTGAAGAAGGTGAAGCATTCCAGCATCGGCACCTGCACGAACTGTCCCTCGCCTGTGGTTGCCTTGTGGAACAGGGCGGCGAGGGTGGCGTAGGTGGCGAACAGGCCCGCGGTCTTGTCGGCGACGAGGGAGGGCGCGTATTCGGGCCGGCCGCCGGAGCGGATGGCGTTGAGGTCGGCAAAGCCCGAGGCGCCCTGGATCAGGTCGTCATAGGCCTGCCGGTGCTCATACGGCCCGCCCTTGCCGAAACCGGCGCAATGGACATAGACGATGTCCTCCTTCAGCGCCTTCACCGTGTCATAACCAAAGCCGAGACGCTCCATCCCGGCGAGGCGGACATTGTGGAAGAAGACATCGGCGGTCTTCAGAAGTTCCGCAAGCGCCGCCTTGCCTTCCGGCGTCTTGGCGTCGAGCGTCATCGACTGCTTGTTGCGGTTCAGCGCCATGTAGATCGGGCCAAGGTCGCCGGTCGGCGAGGTGCCGGCATAGCGCATCGTGTCATGGTTGCCGGGAGGCTCGATCTTGATCACTTCGGCGCCGAGGTCAGCGAGGATCAGCGTGGCGAAGGGGCCCAGCACGACCGTACTCATGTCGATGATGCGGACGCCGGAGAGCGGGCCGGCCCGCAAACCGGAATGGGGCGCGTCGGTCATGGATCGGGTCTCCTCGAAAGCTGGCGGGTTAGTGCCTTGCGGCGCCCGTGTAGATCAAGGGTTTCCTCGGGTCACAACTCCAGCGCGCGCCGGGCTTCCTCGATATGGTCTGTCTTCGCCGTGAAGGCGGACCAGTCATCACTTGCCGCAATCGGATCCCACAGCGCCTCGACCTCCTCTATGACGAGGCTGACCGGCGCAGGCTTTTGGAAATAGGGCAGGGCGAGACGTTCGGGGCGCACCGTTGCGCGCGCCATCAGTGCGGCGCGAACCGGCGCGAAGGCAGCTTCGGCATACAGCCCAGCCTGCGGCGCGGCGGCAGCACG
>JBGTKE010000392.1:0-3193 GCA_041744775.1 Hyphomonas sp.
CGCCGACCTTCGTCTCGCCTGCACCCACACGACCCGCACCGGCGCCGATATCTGCCGGACGCTCTACGATCTCGGCGGAGGCGCGGCGCTGTTCGAATCGAGCGACCTGCAGCGCCGCTTCCGCGATGCCCATGCCATCACCCAGCATATTGTCACCGCGCCTTCAACGCTGGAACTGACGGGCCGCATCCTGTTCGGCCTGCCGACTGATGCCGGCATGGTGTAGGCCGGCGAACTCGCCTCCCAAGCGAATTTCCGGTGGCGCGCATCTTGCTTTTCCCCCAGGAAGAACTGCCTGTGGCCCGCACCGGGCCGGGCGCAACGCATGGACCGGACAGGATGACCGACGCAGATGCCGCAGACGCGCCGGAGACCCCGCCGGCAGGGGCGAAAACCCTCTCCGTGGTCGTCACCAATTTCAATTACGAGCGCTACCTGCCGGCCTCGATCGATAGCCTGCTCTCGCAGTCCGTGCCCGTGCAGGTCATCGTGGTGGATGACTGCTCCACCGACAATTCACGCGCCGTCATCGCCGGCTATGGCGACCGGATCGAGCACGTCTTCCAACCGGTTAATGGTGGACATGGCGCCGGCTTCAATGCCGGTTTCGCGCGCGCCACCGGCGATCTGGTCATGTTCCTTGATGCCGATGACTTCCTGCTGCCGGGCTCTGTCCAGATGATCCTCGACAATTGCGACCCCGCCGCCGCCGCCTATTTCTACCGCATGCAGTATACGGACGAGTCCGGCGTGCTCGGCGGATTCTATCCGCCCCTCGGCGTGCCGTTCTCCTCGGGCGACGTCGCGCCGCTTCTCTGCGCGCGCGGCCGGTTCAATGGCACGATCACGTCCGGCCTCGTCTTCGCGCGCAAGGCGCTGGAACAGGTGATGCCGATGGACGCCGACAAGTTCCGCCAGGGCGGCGATGGCTATCTCAGCACAGTTGCGCCGCTCTACGGCCTCGTGCGCAGCTTCGATGCGCCGCTCTCGGCCTACCGCATCCACGGCGCGCAGCATTCCAGTCCGGGAGCGGACAATCTCGCCAAACGCGCCCGCTGGCGCATCTCGCACGACCTTGCCCGCTACGAAGCGCTGCGCGCCCATGCCGCAAAGCTCGGCCTCACGGTCGCGGCTGACCTCGGCGAACACGACGCGCTGCACATCAAGGAACGCATCATCTCGCTGATGTTCGAGCCGGCCAGCCATCCGGTGGCGGGCGATACGCTCCCCGATCTCCTCAAGCGCAGCCGGCGCATCAGTCTTGCACAGAAAGGCGGCCTCTACCGCTACCTGCGCGCGGGCTGGTGGTCTCTGTTGCTGGCGCTGCCCGAAGGCCTGCGCCGAAAGCTCTTCCTCTACGAAATCTCGCCCAATACCCGCCCCGCCTGGTTCACCAAGACCGTGCGCGCGCTGAAGCGGGGCCGCTGACCTACCAGGTCTCGCTCCAGGGACGCAGGTCCAGCTCATGCGTCCAGGCCGAGCGGTGCTGGCGGTGCAGCCAGACATAATTCTTCGCGATCTCGTCCGGGATCAGCAGGCCGTCGCGCGCGCGGCGTTCGTCCGCATCCGGAATATTCTCCCGGATGAACGCGCTGTCGATGGCGCCGTCCACCACGATATGCGCCACATGGATGCCTTGGGGCCCGAGCTCGCGCGCCATCGATTGCGCCAGTGCCCGCAGCGCATGCTTGGCGCCGGCAAAGGCAGCGTAGCCGTCGCGGCCCCGCACGCCGGCCGTTGCACCGGTGAACAGGATCGTGCCGCGTCCGCGCGGTCGCATCACCCGCGCCGCCTCGCGGCCCGCCAAGAAGCCGGAATAGGCCGCCATCTCCCAGACCTTGTGATAGACGCGGCTCGTCGTCTCGGTGACGCCGAAGAGCACGTTCGCGCCGATTTTGAACACGCAGACTTCCAGCGGCCCGACCTCCGCTTCGATCTTGTCGACCAGCGCAATCGTCGCCTCTTCCTCGCGCGCATCGACGCCAAAGGCGCGCGCCTCGCCGCCTTCGGCTTCGATTTCGGACACCAGCTCGCTGAGGGAATCCAGATTGCGGGCGCGGCGCGTAATGCAGGCTGTCAGGCCCTCGCGCGCGAAGGCTTTGGCGATGGCGCCGCCGGTGGCGTCGCCTGCGCCGACAATCAAGGCCGCTCCGGTTGACATCGCACTCTCCCGTTTCTTTTCGGAACTCACTCTCGCGCAGACTTGCGCAACACACAAGGAGCAGGGCTAAACAGGCAGATGAGTCGAACGCTTTCCATCGGGATCGCCGGCGCCGGAATCGGCGGGCTGGCTGCCGCCACCTTCCTGGCGGGGCAGGGCCAACGTGTGACGGTGTTCGACCAGTTCGAAGCCGCCGGACCGGTCGGTTCCGGCCTGTTGCTGCAGGAAACCGGCCTCGTCATCCTCGGCGCCCTCGGCCTTCGCGAACCGGCTGAGGCCCTCGGCGCGCCGATCACGCGCCTCTGGGGCGTGTCGGCTGAAACCGGCCGGGCGGTGCTGGATGTACGTTATGAGGCGTTGCGGGCTGGCCTGCAAAGCATCGGCATCCAGCGCACGGCGCTGTTCAGGCTGCTTCACGAAGCGGCGGCCGTGAGCGGCGCACGACTCGTTACCGGCGCCCGCATCACGGCGGCGAATGCGGAAAGCGGAACGCTGGTGGATGCCGCCAGCGGGGCGCATGGGCCGTTTGACCTGGTCATCGACGCGCTCGGCGTGCGATCGCCGCTCTCATCTGCACCGGCCAAGGAACTGCCCTATGGCGCGCTCTGGGCGACGTTGCCCTGGCCGGAGGAAGGCCCCTTCGACCCGTGCGCGCTGGAGCAGCGCTATGAAGCTGCGCGCAAGATGGGCGGCGTCATGCCGTCCGGCCGTGCGGGCGAGGGCGCGGAGCAAAGCCTTACCTATTTCTGGTCGATTCGCGGCGACGCGCATGCCGAATTCCGCGCGGCACCGCTGGTGCATTGGAAGGACGCCGCCCGCGCCCTCTGGCCGGAGACGGCAGTATTGATTGATCAGATCACGGATCATGAGCAGCTGACCTTCGCCCGTTACCGCCACCGCACCCATTGGCCCGCCGCCGAAGGCCGCCTCATCCATCTCGGCGACAGCTGGCACGCCGCGAGCCCGCAGCTCGGGCAGGGCGCGAACATGGCGCTGCTCGATGCCTTCGCGCTCGCGCGCGCCGTACAGGCC
>JBGTKE010000393.1:0-4347 GCA_041744775.1 Hyphomonas sp.
CCGCCTCGAAATTTCCAGAAACCGTCGCCGAAGCAACCAAACACGACGCGCCCTTGCCGCCCCGCTGCGAAGCACTGCAAGGCCGCGCCGAAGTGTTCGAGCAGCTGCAGTCCGATCTCGGCGCAGTGCGCGCGCGCATCCTTGATTTCGCGCGCTGAGCCTCCCGCATGAGCACACCGCTCGACACCCTGATCACGACGCCGCGCCTCGCGCTGATGCCTGCCCGGCGTCCGGACTTTGCCGACTGGGCCAGGCTGCGCCATGACAGCCGCGCCTATATCGAACCCTGGGAGCCGCTCTGGCCGTCTGACGCCCTCTCGCGGCGCGACTGGAACCGCCGCCTTTCGGCCTGGAATACGGCCTGGAAGGCCGGAACCGCCTACATCCTTTTCATCCGCCGCCTGAGTGACAATGCCCTGATCGGCGGTCTGTCGTTTACCCAGGTGCGGCCCTGGCCGGCGCAGAGCGCCAGCCTGGGTTACTGGCAGGGCGCCGATTTCGAGGGGCAGGGCTATATGCGCGAAGCGGTGTCTGCCGCCTGCGACTGGGCATTCCACACGCTTGATCTCTGGCGTATCGAGGCGGGAATCGTGCCCGAAAATGCGCGCTCACGGGGCGTTCTGGAGGGCACGGGATTTGCTGAGGAGGGGCGTGCGGCGGGTTATCTCGAAATTGCCGGGACACGCCGTGATCACATCCTTTTCGGTCTCGTCAGGCCGCAGCCAGACCGCTAGGTATCCTTCCCATGGCACTTGCAAAACCCGCCCCGGCTCAAGGCAACTGGATTTGGCGAACTGCCACAGGCCGCCTGGAAATCGAGGCGCCGTCCGGCACGCCGCTGTCTGATCTTGGCGGCATCTGGTCGATCGATGCGCTCGAAAAGATGCTGGAAGGCCTCAGCCGGGGCCGCCTCAAGAAAGTGTTCTCGCCGGGTGACGGAGCCGTGCTGTGCCCGCTGCGTCTCTCGAACGGGCAGGACGTGCATCTCGTCGGCGCCTTTATCAGCCAAAGCGAAGCTCGCGGCCTCCTGCTGACGGGTGAAAAGTTTCCGGAGTTCGATCCATCGGAGCTGAAGCCGGGTCCCGATCTTGTGCCGGTCTACCAGCCCATCATTTCCCTACGTGACGGACGTGTCGTCGGCTTCGAAGCCCTCGCACGCTGGACCGGCCCTGGCCTGTCTACGCCGCCGAGCCGTTGGGAAGACCAGGCGCTTGCCTCGAACATGCTGATCCGCGCCGCCGAGACGCTGTCGGACCTGCGCCGCGAGGCCAGGCGCGACGACCTGTTCATGCACGTGAACCTGACCGCGCGGGAGCTGACCAAAAGCACGATCCCGGCCCTGATCGACGCCTTGTCCAACAGCTACGCGCTCCCCGACCGCGCGATCCGTATCGAGCTGACAGAGCAGGCAGCCCTGCGTGACGAGACGAAGACCCTGGCTGCGGCCATGGCCCTGAAAGCTGTTGGCGCAGGTCTCGTGCTCGACGATTTTGGCACCGGGCATTCCTCGTTTGCCTGGCTTGCGGACCTGCCCTTTGACAGCCTGAAGATCGATCACGGCCTGACGGCCCGCCTCGGCCAGTCCCGAACCGACACGATCCTCTCGACCATCACGCTGCTGGCCCAACGCCTCGGCATGTCGACCACGGCCGAAGGCGTCGAGAAACGCGAAGACGCCAGCCGCCTCCGTGCCCTCGGTTTCGACAACGCACAGGGCTTCGCCTTCTCGAAAGGTATCGATGCGAAAGCAGCGCTGAAATTTCTGAAGGGCTGAGCCGCCCTTTAGGCGCTAGCCCAAAGCCCGTTTCATGAACATCATCATTGGCCGCATCCGCTCTGGATACTCCGTAAACGGCGCAACATCCTTGAAGCCAAAGGATCGGTAGAGCCCGATCGCCTCCACCATGTCGCGCGACGTATCGAGTCTCATCGTCGTGAAGCCGTCACGCGCCGCCGTCTGCATCAAGGCCTCGCAGAGTTTACGCCCCAGGCCGCGCCCGTTCGCCGTCGTCCGCACGAACAGGCGTTTCATCTCGCACGTATCCTTGTCGACGCGTTTGTAGGCCACGCCGCCTAGGATTTCGTAAGAATCTTCGGCGATCAGCATACGGCCATTCGGCGGCGCATAAAGTTCCGTGAGTTTCAGGAGTTCCGTGTCCAGGCCCTGATGACTAAAGGCCATTTCGACCAGCCAGGGCTCGTTCTTGTAACGCTCGCGGCACCAGGCCACGTACTCTGAAATTAATCCGCCGAAGGCGGCGACTTCGAGCGGCGACCCCGCTTCGTGAATAGTGACGGTGGTGGACTGTCTCATGCGTTCCCCGCGCTGGATTGGAGCCGTGACAGATCGATCCCCAGACGCGTCATCGCGTGGCGCCATTTGTGTTCATGCGCATCGCCGAACACGAGATCAGAATCCGGTTCGCATACGAGCCAGGCGTTCTGCGCCAGTTCGCTCTCGAGCTGGCCTGCGCCCCAGCCGGCATATCCAAGCGCGAAGACCGACTGGCGCGGCGGCGCCATCGAGGCGACCATGCCGAGGATGTCGCGCGTCGCCGTCATGCAGATATCGCCGTCCACTTCCATGGTCGCGCCGTCACAGATAACATCATCCGTGTGCAGAACAAACCCGCGCTCGGTCGCCACTGGTCCGCCTTCCAGAACGGTCACGCCGCGCAGCGAGATTTCCATTCTTATGTCCATCTGCTCCATCAGGTCCTGCAGGTCGACGCCATCCATCGGCTTGTTGAGCACGATACCCATCGCGAATTCAGGCGTATGCGCGCACAGCAGGATGACCGAGCGCTCGAAGCGCGAGTCGTCGATGCCCGGGAGGGCAATCAGGAGTTTGCCGGTGAGGTCGGTATCGAGCTGCATGCCTGCCTCCGGGGTCAAGGCTGGGCCAGCAGGCGCGCGATTGCAAGTGAAAACGAAACAGGACGCGCAGGAGCTTCTTCCGGGATCACGCCTTGCGGGGAGGGCCCCTCGGGCCTATCTCCGGCAGTCAACCAAGGAGACTCCCCCATGACCATCAAAGTCGGCGAAAAGCTGCCCGAAGCCACCTTCATGGAAATGACGGTCGATGGCCCGAAACCCGTTACCACCGCGCAGGTGTTTGCCGGCAAGACCGTCGCCCTGTTCGCCGTTCCGGGGGCCTATACGCCGACCTGTTCGGCGCGCCACCTGCCGGGCTATGTCGACAAGGCCGGCGAATTCGAAGCCAAAGGCGTCGAGGAAATCATCTGCACGTCGGTCAATGACGTGTTCGTCATGGGCGCCTGGGGCAAATCCTCGCACGCCGAAGACAAGATCCGCATGCTCGCGGACGGCAACGGCGCCTTTGCGCAAGCCATCGGGCTCGAGCTGGACGCCTCCGGTTTCGGCATGGGCAAGCGCTCGCAGCGCTATTCGATGCTGATTAAGGACGGTGTCGTCGCCGAGCTCAACGTGGAGCAGGGCGGCGAGTTCAAGGTGTCGGCCGCCGACTATCTGCTCGGCCAGCTCTGATCTGGCCGGTTACTGCCCATTCTGGCCCGTTAATGAACTTTAACCGAATAAGACGATGATCGGCCTGCTCGGGGAACGGGCAGGCCGATTTTGCGTTGGATTTTATTGAATAACGGCAAATCCTTCCCCATCTGAAGCGCAAGTTGCATAGTGGAGAGGGACCCTTATGGACATCATCATTTCAGCCTTCCTGCTGATTTTCGTCGTCGTCATCATCGGGTTGTTCAGCGCCCTGAAGTTCGTGCCACAGGGGTATAACTGGACGATTGAACGCTTCGGCCGCTACACAAAAACGCTTTCGCCGGGCCCGCATGTCGTCAATCCCCTGTTCGACCGGGTTGGCCGGAAGATGAACATGATGGAGACGGTGCTGGACGTGCCCCAGCAGGAAGTGATCACGCGCGACAACGCGATGGTCTCCTGCGATGCCATCGTGTTCATCCAGGTCGTCGACGCTGTACAGGCCGCCTATGAGGTCAACAACCTCGTCAGCGCCATCACCAACCTCTCGATGACCAACATTCGTACCGTCGTCGGCTCGATGGACCTCGACCAGGTCCTTTCTAACCGCGACGAGATCAACGCGCGCCTCCTCGGCACGATCGATGCCGCCACGCTCCCCTGGGGCGTCAAGGTCACGCGCATCGAGATCAAGGACCTCACCCCGCCGGCCGACATCACCGAAGCCATGGCCCGCCAGATGAAGGCCGAGCGCCTGAAACGTGCGGAGATCCTTACGGCCGAGGGCGAGAAACAGTCCGCCATCCTCAAGGCCGAAGGCCAGAAGCAATCGCAGATCCTGCAGGCGGAAGGCCGCAAGGAAGCGGCCTTCCGCGACGC
>JBGTKE010000394.1:0-4444 GCA_041744775.1 Hyphomonas sp.
GTCGCCCTGTTCCGGGCAGGCGAGGAGGACGCCGGGGCGGTGCAGGCCGGGCATCTGGATGCGGCGGCGCATCCGGGGCTCATGGTGGGTCTCGATACGCTGGGATTTGATGCGGCGCCGATTGACGCGGTCAGGGCCGCGCCTCAGGACGAAACCGCATTGGCAGCAATCGACGCGATGCTGGCCGCGCTCCGGCCGAATGCCACGGGCAACGTGAAGGAAACCACCGGGTTCCTGATGAAATCGCTGGGCGTCGCCTATGAGGCCGGGGCCGATGCGGGCACGATTTCTGACGCGGAGGCTTACCAGACGGCGTACGGGCTGGCGGTCACGGCGCGCGATATCGTCGCGGCGCAGGACGGCGAAACCTATGGCGACCTGCGGCTGGAACTGGAGCTTCTGGTCCGGATGTGGCCGCGCCGGGGTCCAGTGTCCTCGTCGACGCCTGCGCCGGACGGCGAGATGGCGCAGGCCCTGATGAACGTGAAGCTAGCGCTCGCGGCCCTGCCTTAACGCCGCATCGATGAACTGCACGGCTTCGGACGCCGCCCAGTCGGCCTCGCCGGACATGCGGGCGATCTCGATCCCGTCCGGGCCGTAGAGGATCGTGGTCGGGAAGCCCTGGACATTGGCGCCATAGACGATGTCGCCGCGGTCGAGCGGGGCGTGGCGGAACGCGATGTTGGCAGCGCCGAGTTCGGTCAGGCGGCGCTTGGCATACTCGACGTCTTCGTCCGCATCGATGCTGATCGCCACGACTTCGAAGGCCTCGCCCCCCCGGGCAGCCTGCAGGGCGCCGAGCGCGGGCATCTCCTTTTCGCATGGCGCGCACCATGTGGCCCAGTAGTTCACCAGGATTGTCTTGCCCTTGAAGCTGGCGAGCGTGTCTTCAACTCCGGCGGCGTTGTCGAACGTGCCATCGGGCACGGACTGGCCGGCGAGGGAGAAGTCCAGCTTCTCCAGCGTGCCGACCGCGTAACGCTCCAGGGTTGTCGAGGCCGCCTTGCCGCCGGCTGCGCTCATCAGCACATAGACAATGGCGGCAAGGGCGACCAGAAAGAGGCCGGCAAAGACATAGCGGATCATGCGGGGCGTTGCTCCGTGCGGCGGGTTTCGAGGGATATGGCGACAAATACGGGTAAAGGCCAGACAATGTGGGGTGGCCGTTTTGCCGCAACACCGTCGGCAATCATGAACGAGATCAATGCCTCGCTCGATGTCGACCGGCGGATGGCGGAGGAGGATGTCGCGGGAAGCCGGGCGCATGCCGACATGCTGGCCGAAATGGGCATTCTCGCCGCGGCGGACAATGAAGCGATCCAGGGCGGGCTCGACACGGTTTCTGCCGAGCTGCGGGCAGGCACGTTTCCCTTCCGGCGCGAGCTGGAAGACATCCACATGAACGTCGAAGCGCGCCTCAAGGAGTTGATCGGCGAACCGGCCGGCCGCCTGCACACGGCGCGTTCGCGCAATGATCAGGTGGTGACGGATTTCCGTCTGTGGACGCGCGGCGCGCTGGAGGAGACGAGTCATCTGGTGACCGCGCTGCAGGGCGCGCTGGTGCGCCGGGCGGAGGAACATGCGGCGACCTACATGCCGGGCTTCACCCATCTGCAGACGGCGCAGCCGGTGACGCTGGGCCATCACCTGCTGGCCTATGCCGAGATGCTGGAGCGGGATCGCTCGCGCCTGCTCGACTGCGCGGTGCGGCTGAACGAATGCCCGCTGGGCGCGGCGGCGCTGGCGGGGACGGGATTCCCGATCGACCGGGACATGACGGCTGAAGCGCTCGGCTTCTCGAGGCCGATGGCAAACTCGCTCGATGCGGTGGGTTCACGCGATTTCGCGCTGGAGGCGCTGAGTACGCTGTCGATCGCAGCGACGCACCTGTCGCGATTGGCGGAGGAGATCGTGCTGTGGACGAGCCCGCAATTCGGTTTTGCGGCGCTGCCGGATGAATGGTCGACGGGCTCATCGATCATGCCGCAGAAGCGCAATCCGGACGCGGCCGAGCTGATCCGGGCGAAAGCCTCGCTGATCACGGGCCTGTTTTCGGCCTTGCAGGGGGCCGTGAAGGCTCTGCCGCTGGCCTATGCGAAGGACCTGCAGGACGACAAGCGGCTGACCTTCGAGGCCTTCGACACGTTTGACCTCTGCACCCGGGCGATGACGGGGATGATCGAGACCATCCGGTTCAAGCCGGACGTGATGCGGGCTGCGGCCGGGAAGGGGTATTCGACGGCGACGGATCTGGCCGACTGGCTGGTGCGCGAGCTGGGCCTGCCGTTCCGGGAGGCGCATCATGTGACCGGCCGGATCGTCGCGCTGGCCGAGGAAAAAGGCGTTGACCTGGCGGCGGTGCCGCTGGGCGATATGCAGAAGGTGCATTCCGCAATCACCAAAGATGTTTTCAATGTGCTGACGGTCGAGGCGTCTGCCTCATCGCGGACATCTTATGGCGGCACAAGCCCTGTTCGGGTCGCGGAACAGGTGGCACAGTGGAAACAGAGACTTCGACTGGAGTGATGACAATGAAACGGCTTTTCGGCGCCGCTGCGGCGCTTGTCCTTCTAGGCGGTGTATCGGCCTGCGGACTCACCGGTCCCCTGAAGCGCCCGGGTCCGCTGATGGGCGATCCGAGCGGTGTCGATCCCGCGACGCTGCCGGACGCGCAGAATAAAAACCTGCCGCCGTTGCCTCCCCGGCCGTCCGAGACGTCCGATGAGCAGGGCGACGACGAACTGCTCGGCGGGCCGGGTAGCCGCTGATGGGCGCGCGGCGAGTTTTCCTGGGCCTGGCGGCGCTGTCCCTGGCGGCCTGCCAGACACCGCTGACTGATCCGGTCGTGACGCAGACCGAGGCTGTTGAGTCCGACCCGGTGGATGTCGCCGTGCCGATCAGCGACAATCCGGCCGAAGGAATGACGGAAAATGACTGGGGCGGGGAAGTGCCACAATCGAAACCGTCCGGCGACGTCAGTGAAGGCGACCTCGGCGACCTCGACTAGCCCCCGGAGCAAGGATGCATCATTTCAGCTATTCCGGGGGGCGCCTACACTGCGAGGGTGTGGACCTTGATACCATCGCTTCGGCGATCGGCACGCCGTGCTATGTCTATTCGAGCGCCACGCTGGTGCGCCACGCGCAGGTGATCGCCGATTCCTTCCGTACACAGAGTGTGCTGATCGCCTATTCCGTGAAGGCGAACGGCAATCTCGCCGTACTCGCAACGCTGGCCCGGCAGGGGTGCGGGGCGGACGTTGTGAGCGGCGGCGAATTGCTCCGGGCCCGGAAGGCCGGCATTCCGGCGTCGCGGATCGTGTTTTCCGGTGTTGGCAAGACGGCGGCCGAAATGGCGCTGGCGCTGGAGCAGGGCATCCACCAGTTCAATGTGGAGAGCGCGGGCGAGCTGCGCCTTCTCTCCGAAGTTTCAACGCGGCTCGGGCGCGAAGCGCCGATTGCGCTGCGCGTGAACCCGGACGTGGCGGCGGGCGGCCACCCGAACATTTCCACCGGCAAGTCCGGCGACAAGTTTGGCGTCCCCTGGGGTGAGGCCGAGGCGCTGTATGCCGAGGCCGCGCGGCTTCCGGGGATCAGGGCTGTGGGCGTGGACGTGCATATCGGCAGCCAGATCGGCGACCTTGCGCCGATGCGGGCGGCGTTCGAGAAAGTCGTCGCGCTGGCGCTGCGCCTGCGGACGCAGGGCCATGATATCCGGCGGATCGATGTCGGCGGCGGTCTCGGCATTCCGTACAAGGACGGAGACGCCCCCGCGCCGCCTTCGGACTATGCTGCAATGATTTCCAAAGTGACCGCCGGGCATGGGTTCGAGGTGATCCTCGAGCCGGGCCGGGTAATTGCGGGCAACGCCGGCGTTCTGTTGACCACGGCGCTGTA
Source organism: Hyphomonas sp. (assembly GCA_041744775.1). Lineage (GTDB taxonomy): Bacteria > Pseudomonadota > Alphaproteobacteria > Caulobacterales > Hyphomonadaceae > Hyphomonas. The sequence continues at coordinate 3,897 of JBGTKE010000394.1, forward strand.
TGAAAAGCAGGCGCCAGACCGGACCTTCCTGATCGTCGATGCCGGAATGAATGACCTGATCCGCCCGGCGCTTTACGGCGCCCACCACGACATCCTGCCGCTGGCCGAGCCCCAAGCGGGTCAGGCGCAGAAGACCTATGACGTGGTGGGCCCGATCTGCGAGTCGACGGACAAGTTCGCTTCCGGACGCACGCTGCCGGAAGTGAGCCCGGGTGACCGGCTCGCCTTCATGTCGGCAGGCGCCTACGGCGCGGTTCTGTCATCCGCCTATAATGCGCGCCCGCTGGTGCCGGAAGTGCTGGTCGATGGCGACCGGTTCGAGATCGTCCGCAGGCGGCCCAGTTTTGAAGAATCGGTCGGACTGGAGAAAGTGCCGGAGTGGCTTACGACGGCGGCCTGACACAGATCGCGGCCAAGGTTGCCGCGACGCAGCGCCGGCTCACGCGGCTGGCGCTGGGGCGGGCGTTCTGGCCGCTGTTCGTGCTAGTCATGCTGTTCCTGTCGGCGGCGCTGTCGGGCGGATTTGACCGGCTCGACAAGATCTCTGC
>JBGTKE010000395.1:0-3111 GCA_041744775.1 Hyphomonas sp.
CGGACCATGGCGCGGCCGAGGGGTTCGGGCAGGATACGGGTCAGCGTCGCGACCACCTTGTTGGCCGCGCCGGGCACGACCACCGGCAGGCCGCGGTTGACCGCTTCGATGCCGGCCGCAACGACCGGCGCCGCGTCCATCCACATCCATTGCGGCATCTGCTTCGTCGCCTCGCGCGTGCCGTTCACGTCGTGGAACTCACTGAACGTGAAGCCCGGGCAAAGCGCCGTGCAATGAATGTCCGTGTAACCGAGCGCGTCGCACTCGGCATTGATACTCTCGGAAAACTTGATCAGGCCGGCCTTGACGCTGGCATAAAGCGTGTGGCCCGCGCTGCCCGCCGCATAACCCGCCAGCGAGGCGACGTTGATGATGCGGCCATACCTGCGCGCCGCCATGCCGGGCAAGAGCCGGTGCGTCAGTTCGATCGGCGCGGTGTAGAGCACCTGCAGGAAGGCGGCCTGGTCTTCCCATGCCGTGGAGAAGAACGTGCCCGGCAGGCCGTAACCGGCATTGTTGACGAGCGCGTCCACGGCGAGACCTCTTTCCCCAATCGCGGCCACAAGGCGCGCCGGCGCCGCCGGGTCCGCGAGGTCCTCGGCGATGACGGTCACGTCGACATTTTTTCGTGCACGGATCTCGGCGGCGAGTTCCTGCAAACGGGTCTCGCGCCGCGCCGTGAGAACAAGGTTCCATCCGAGGGCGGCATACTGGCGGGCGAACTCAGCGCCGATGCCGGCCGAGGCTCCCGTGATCAGGCACAAACGTCGATTCATGGTCGAAAACTCGCCTCCGATACGAAAATGTGACCGAAATACAACAAAAGCGGAACTTAAGTGTGGCTGGAGTGCCCCTCACTTGTTGCCCGGTCCCGGTCACCCACCTTACGATCCAGTAGGGGAAACACAACAAATCGCGGGTTCTAACCATTTCTCACCTTCACGGAGCGGACATCATGAAATTCAAGACAATCCTTCTCACCGCAGCGGCCACAATCGCTGTCACTGCCGGGGCCTCAACTGCCTGGGCACAGGAAGATGCACCGGAAGATGCGGCGCGCAAGCTCGAAACGGTTGTGACCATCGGTACCCGCGTCGCGAACCGGACTGCGCTCGATACGGCAGCGCCGGTCGACATTGTTGCCGGAGAGGCGCTACAGAATATCGGCATTGGCGAGCTCAACCAAGCCCTGTCGGTTCAGCTGCCGTCGTTCAATTTCCCGCGCCCGGCCCTCAACGATGGAACGGATTCGGTGCGCCCAGCCACCCTTCGCGGCCTTGCGCCGGACCAGACGCTCGTCCTCGTTAATGGTAAGCGCCGCAATCCGGCTTCGCTCGTCAACGTCAACGGTTCTATCGGCCGCGGTTCGTCAGCGGTCGACCTCAACACTATTCCAGCTTTCGCGGTCGGTGGAATTGAAGTGCTGCGCGACGGCGCCTCGGCGCTTTATGGCTCAGATGCCATTGCCGGTGTGATCAACGTGCGGCTCCGAGAGGCCAATACAGGCGGCGGCGCGCAAGTGAGCTATGGCTGGCGCGAAACCGAATACACCGTCCCCGTCAACGCGCCGACAGCTGCGGGTGTGCCCAACCCGGGCCCAACGATCAGCCGCGAACGCTCGGATGGACACGTGCTCACCCTCTCGGGCTGGAGGGGGATCGCCATTGGAGATGCCGGTTTCATCACGCTGACCGGCGAATACAAGGACCAGAATCATACCGAGCGATCCGGCTTCGACACACGTCAGCAGTATCCTGGCAGTTTCCCGGCCGGCGAAGCCATCATCAATCGCTTCAATGCGTGGACCGGTGAACCTGATCTCGAGCAGATCTCGTTCTTTGCCAATGCCGGCTACGATCTCGAGAATGGCGTAGAACTCTATGGCTGGGGCAGTTTCCAGGACCGCGAGACCGTCTCGGCCGGCTTCTACCGGCGCGCCAACGATGATCGCAACGTCATCCAGATCTACCCGAACGGCTTCCTGCCGTTGATCAATCCCGTCACTACGGACTACTCGGCCTTTGGTGGCGCACGGTTCTCGGCTGGCGGCTGGGACTTCGATACCTCGCTGGGCTTCGGCTCCAACCAGATGGACTTTACGATTACCAACACGCTGAATCGCTCGCTCGGCCCGGCCTCGAAAACCGAGTTCGACGCCGGCGGCTTCCGCCACAGCCAATATGTCGCCAACCTCAATCTTGTCCGGGGGTTCGCCTTCGATTCGCTTGCTTCGGACCTTAACGTCGCTTGGGGTATCGAAGCCCGTCGAGAGCGTTACGAGATTTTTGCCGGCGAGCCGGATTCCTATCGCAATGGCGGCGTCCTGCTGCCCAACCTAAGCCCGACCGCTTCAGGCTCTCAGGTCTTCCCCGGCTTCCGTCCCGAAAACGAGCTCGATGAGGACCGTACTGCCGTCGGCCTTTATCTCGATCTTGAAGCTAACCTGACGGAAAATTTGCTTGTTTCCGGCGCGGTGCGCGGGGAGTCCTATTCCGATTTCGGCGAGACGGCGACCGGCAAACTGGCCGCTCGTTATGACTTCACTGACAGTTTCGCAATCCGCGGATCTGTACAGAACGGCTTCCGGGCCCCCTCCTTGCAACAGCAATTCTTCACCACCACGTCGACTAACTTCATCAACGGCGTGCCATTCGACATCACCACCTTCCGCGTGGACGACCCGATCGCCCGCGCTCTCGGTGCACAAGACCTTGATGCTGAAACCTCGGTCAATTATGCGGCCGGTTTCGTGTTCCGCGCCGGCGGCCTTAATTTGACAGTTGACGCCTACCGAATCGACATGACAGACCGGATCGTCCTTTCAGAAAACCTCAACCAGGCCAATGTTCGGGCATTCCTTCAGTCGCAAGGTTTCATTGGTTCGGGCGGTGGTCGGTTCTTCCTCAACGGCGTCGACAGCGAAACACAGGGCGTCGACATCATTGGGAACTACGCGTTCGATGACACCGGCTTGGGAAATTTCAGGGTGACGGCGGGGGCCACCTTCACCGACACGAAGATCACGAAGGTTCCCTCGGTCCCGACGCTGACCGCCCTCAACCCGCAGCCACCGCTGTTTGCCCGGGTCAACATCCTAACCCTGCAAGAGGG
>JBGTKE010000396.1:0-5826 GCA_041744775.1 Hyphomonas sp.
GCGATCTGATCTTCATGCTGCTGGCGCCCGAAGGTTCGGGCGCGGACCATTTGCGCGCGCTGGCCCAGGTCAGCCGCGTCTTCCGCCAGGGGCCGGTACGCGACGCGCTGCGCAAGGCGCGGACGCTGGAAGATGTGCGCGCGGTGATCTGCACGGAAGCGGTCAGCGGCTGACACGGCTGCGCGCCCTGGAACCCAACAAAAAAGCCCCGCCAACCGGCGGGGCTTCTGCTTTTGGGGGTGGTTGAGCCGGATCAGCCTTCGGCGGGCGGCGCTTCGCCAAAACCGCGATTGCGGAGCAGGGGCTCGATGCCGGGGTCCGAGCCGCGGAAGTTGCGGTAGAGCTCGTCCGTTTCCCGCAGGCCGCCGGACTCGTAGACCCACTTCTTCAGTTTCGCGGCAAGTTCCGGATTGTAGATGTCGCCGGATTGCTTGAACGCGTCAAAACCGTCCGCATCCAGAATTTCCGCCCAGAGATAAGCATAATAGCCGGCCGAATAGCCGCCATCAAAGATGTGCGAGAAATAGGTTGTGCGGTAACGCGGCTCGATCACTTCCGGGATGTTGTATTTCTTCAGCACGTCAAGTTCGAAGGCGCGGGCGTCGGTGATCTTCGCGGCTTCCTCAGAGGTCAGCATGTGCCAGTGAAGGTCGATCAGCGAGGCCGCGATATACTCGGTCGTCTTGAAGCCTTGGTTGAAGGTCGAGGCCTTGTTCATCTTGTCGATCAGGGCCTGCGGGATCACTTCGCCGGTGACATTGTGCCGGGCGTACTGGGCGAGCACCTGCGGCTCGCTGGCCCAGTGTTCGAGCACCTGCGCTGGGAACTCGACATAGTCGGGCCCGCCGAACGTGCCGGAGAAGGACGGATAGCGGATCGTGGTCAGAAGGCCGTGCAGGCCGTGGCCGAACTCGTGGAACAGGGTCTCGACTTCGGTGAACGACATCAGCGCAGGCTGGCCGGACGCGGGTGCCACCATGTTCATGTTGTTGGTGATCAGGGGACGGATCACTTTTCCGTCCATAACGGAGGAATCGCGGTAACCGCTCATCCAGGCGCCGCCGCGTTTGGACTCGCGCGAGAACATGTCGATCATGAACAGGCCGAGGTGCTCGCCCGAGGCATTGTCCTTCACGTCATAGGCCTTAACGCTCGGGTGCCAGCCGGCCACGTCCACTGGCGCCAGCGTGATGTTGAACAGCCGCTCAGCCACTTCGAAGGCGCCGTCGCGCACGCGGCCGAGTTCGAAATAGGGGCGCAGCTGGTTCTCGTCGAATGCATATCTGTCCGCGCGAACTTTCTCCGCATAGTGCCACCAGTCATGGCCTTCGATCGGGAAGCCGGCGAGCTTCTCCATGTCGGCCTTTTCTTCTGCGGCGCGGGCGAGACCGGGCTCCAGAACCCTGGCGAGGAAGTCGAGCGCCGCTTCCGGCGTCCTGGCCATCCGGTTCTCGAGCACGTAATGCGCGTGGCTCTTGTAGCCCATGAGTTCGGCGCGCCTGGCTCGAAGCTTGGCGATCTTGATCGCGAGGGCGCCGTTGTCGACCTCGCCGGAATCGGCGCGCAGGCGGTAGCCGTCGAACAGCAGCTTGCGCAGCTCGCGGTCCTCGGCGCTGGTCATGAAGCCTTCATAGACCGAGCGGTCGAGACCGATGATCCAAGTCTGGTTGCCGTCCGAGTCGAGCGCGTTCCTGAAGTCGGCCGACAGGCCGCCGAGGCGGGTTGGGTCTGACACTTCGAGTTTGAACGCCTTGGTTTCGGCGAGCAGGTTCTGGCCGTACTGGGTGGTGAGACCCGACAGCTCCTCGTTGATCCGGGCGACTTCGGCCTGAACATCCGGCGCAAGGGCCGCGCCGGCACGCACGAAGTTGCGGTGCGTCAGCTCGAGCAGGCGGGCATCCTGCTCATCGAGGCCAAGCCGGTCGCGGGCGTCATAGACGGCTTTGACCCGGGCGAACAGGACCGGGTTGAAGGTCACCGCGTCGCGCTCGCGCGTGAGCATCGGATAGATTTCGGATTCGAGTGCCTGGATGGCGTCGTTGGTGTCCGTGTTCGACAGGTTTCCGAACACGCGCATCACCTTGTTCAGGGAGGCGCCGGAGCGTTCCAGCGCCAGGATCGTGTTCTCGAAGTCCGGCGTCTCGGTCGTGTCGACGATGGCCTGGATGTCGGCGCGTGATTCCAGGATGCCCTTGAGAATGGCCGGTTTGAAATGTTCGTCCCGGATGTCCGCGAAGGGCGGGATGCCATAGGGGCCGGCCCAGTCGTCGCGGAAGGGATTGCCCGCGAGTTCGGCGTCGGTGACCGTGATTTCCGGCAGTTCGATCTGCAGGGCGGCGGCTGCGGGCTTGTCGGCAGCTGTGCCGCCGCAGGCGGCCGTGGCAACGAGTACGAGAGCGGCCGCGCCGCCCTTCAGGGCTTCAGACATTTTCATCAAGCTTCCTTTGGAAAGAGCATTTGTGACTGTGTAACGGCCACGGGCGCGGATTTCCAGTGAAAGCGGCAGGACAGGCTGAATTCACGCGGGTTTGATCCGTTCGCCGCATCAAACGTTCAGCGCGGGAGGCGCGCCACGACGTGGTGGTATTCTTGCAGCGTTTCCTCGAATATCTGCGCGATGGGCTTCACTTCGGAGATGCGGCCGGCGACCTGGCCCGTCAGCGCGATGCCAGCTTCGAGATTGCCGCCGAAATAGACGTCCTGAGTGCCGGCGAATTCGCCGAAGATGTTGGGGCTGCCCTCTTTTTCCAGGCGCGTGGTGCGCTCTGTGCGCAGGGCGCGCAGAGCTGGGCCGGGGCCTTGCCGGTTCAGGAAGACGGTGTCGGTGGAATCGGCGTGGACGATCGCCTCCTTCCAGTTGGCATGTACCGGGCTTTCAGCGGAGGAGAGAATGCGCGTGCCCATCAGCACGCCCTCGGCGCCGAGCGCGAAGGCGGCTGCCATCGTGCGCCCGTCCATGATGCCGCCGGCGGCGACGACCGGGACGGAGACTTTCTCGCAGACCTGCGGGATCAGCACCATCGAGGCGACATCCTTCGGGTTCTTGAAGCCGCCGCCCTCGCCGCCCTCGACGATCAGCCCGTCGACGCCCGCCTCGATGGCGCGCAGGGCGCCGGAAAGGGAGGGGACGACATGGAACACGGTGAGGCCGGCCTCCTTCAGCATGCCGGTATATTTCATCGGGTCACCGGCGGAGGTGGTGACGAACTTGATGCCCTCATCGATGATGAACTGGACGATGTTCGGATCGCGCACGAAGGCCTGCGCGACGTTCACGCCGAACGGCTTGTCCGTCAGCGTCTTCATCTTGCGGATCTCGCCCCGGATCGTATCCAGTTCGCCGGACGAGGTTTCGATGATGCCCATGCCGCCGGCATTCGAGACGGCCGAGGAAAGTTGTGACCGCGCGATCCATCCCATGGCGGCCTGGATGATCGGCTTCTCGATGCCGAGCATTTCGGTGATGCGGGTCTCCACGGGCGCTGCGGTCATGGGTCGTTCCTCCGGAGTGCTTACTTTCCGGAGTTAGAAGGCCTTCCCCCGACGGGAGGCAAGGGCCAGCCGCTCAACTCCGTGCGATGGCAATGTCGCGCAAGACGTTGATTTCGATCTCGTCGATCTCATGCAGCTTCTTGAGGGCCGCGCGGATGCCGATGACGGCGACCGGGCGGCCCTTGCCGCTGGTCACCACAATATGCCGGATGCGGTGATGGGCCATCAGCTTCACGGCGGCGTCAAGGCGGGTGTCATCGGGTACGGTGATGACGTTGCGGGTCATCCAGTCCTCGACCTTGGCCTGCCCGACCGATCCGCCGCCAGCATAAAGGGCGCGGATAATGTCCTGGTCCGACAGGATACCGACGAGGTGGCCGGAGGGGCCGGTGACCGCGATGGCATTGGAGCCGTCGATGACGAGGCGGCTGACTGCCGTCATCAGGTGGTCGTCCGGACTGCACGCGAGCAGGGGCGTGTTCTCGGGGGCAAGCAGGGACTGGATGGTCATGGGCGTACTCCGTCACTTGCGAGAGGAGGGCGCGGGGAGGCCGCGTGCCGTCTCCCCTTTTCCGCTGGGTAAGGATGCCACTGGCCGGGGCAATTGGCAAGAACATACGGGGGGCCGTGACTTCTCTCGCCGCCGCACTAGGGTGTCCGCAGCAGGCATCCAGGGAGAACGGCCATGAGCACGGCCTATGACATCACGCAGGACAGGTGGGAGCGGTTCACCTTCGAGCGGAAGGGCCGTATACTGACGGCCTTCATCACGTCGTCCCATCCGGTTAACGGGGTGGACGAGCAGATGCATACCGAACTCGCCCTCATCTTCAACTGCCTGCAGCGCGACAGCCAGAGCGACCTGATCATCCTCTCCGGCAAGGGCCGCGCCTTTTGCGCGGGCGGAGACTTCGACTGGTTCGAAGAACATATCGAGCATCCCGAACGCTTCCGCGCCATCGGCTGGGACGCCAAGCAGATCGTGGTGACGCTGCTGCAGATGGAGAAGCCGATCCTCTGCCGGATGAACGGCGCCGCCGCCGGGCTCGGCGCGACGATCGCGCTGCTGTGCGATGTGATCATTGCCGACGAGACGGCGAAGATCGGCGATCCGCATGTCAAGGTGGGCCTCGTGGCAGGCGATGGCGGCGCGCTGATCTGGCCGCAGCTGATCGGCTTCGCCAAGGCCAAGGAACTGCTGATGACGGGCGACTTGCTCGACGCGAAAGAGGCGCAGCGGCTCGGCCTGATCAACTACGCCGTCAATGCCAGCCAGCTGGACGAGAAGGTGGACGAGATCGCGGCCAAGATTCTCGCGAATCCGAAATGGGCAGTGCGCTGGACGAAGACGACCGCCAACATCCCCCTGCGCGCGCTGGCGGCGCAGCTGATGGATGCGAGCATCGGCTGGGAAAGCGTTTCGAACTATCTTTCCGACCGGCGCGAAGCGGTGACGGCATTCAAGGAAAAGCGGGCGCCGAAGCTGACAGGGGAGTGAAATGCGCCTGCGTGCTCCGCGCCTAGATGAACTTGCCCTGCTGTCAGACCTTTGCCTCCGGTCCAAGGCTGTCTGGGGATATCCGCAGGACATGCTGGACAGCTTTCGCAGCGAATTGACCCTGTCGGAAGACGATGCCCGGGAACACGCGGTTGTCGTGGCCGATGACCTGCGCGGCGTCGCTGGCGTGGTGGAGGTCTCCTTCGGCGGAGACCTGGCCGTGCTGGAGAAACTGTTTGTCGAGCCCGAACGGTTTGGGGAAGGGACTGGCAACCTGATGTATGTTTGGGCCTGCCGCACGGCGCAGGGGCGGGGCGCGCACGAACTGGTGATTGACGCCGATCCCGGCGCTGCGGCCTTCTACGAACGGATGGGCGCCGAGCCTGCCGGATTGAGCGAGTCCGGCTCGGTGCCCGGGCGGTTCCTGCCACGCCTGGTCCACCGGCTCCATCCCGTCTCGGGAAAGTGAGTTTGACGCGGCTGCCGGGCGGCGCTATCTGCGTTTCGTGGTGATTTGGCCGGCCGGCTTGCAGCCACATTAAACAAGTCGCTAAAGGGCCGAGACGCGGGACTGCCTTGACGGGCGACCTGCCTTTCTCCCCCATGCGAGGCGTTTGAAGCTTCAAGCAGGCCGACAAGGACGTTGCGCCATGCCGATCAGGATTCCGGATACCTTGCCCGCCGCCGGGACGCTGAAGCGCGAGGGCGTCGCCGTGATGCGCGAGACGGAAGCCGTGCGCCAGGACATCCGCCCGTTGCAGATCGCGCTTCTGAACCTGATGCCGAACAAGATCCGCACCGAGACGCAGCTGGCGCGCCTGATCGGCGCCTCGCCG
>JBGTKE010000397.1:0-7959 GCA_041744775.1 Hyphomonas sp.
CCCGGAAGGCGCCGTCTGCCAGCTGATCGCCGCCGTGCGCGACCAGCGCTCGGGCGATGACCAGATGCGGGCGCGGGCGCGGCGGCTGATGGACCATTCGGCGATGTACGCCATGGCCTCTCCGGCCGCAGACTAAGCGCCGCGCTAATGCAGGGGCCGGACATTCCGGTTCCGGCATGGCTTGTGACGAAATCCCTTCGGATGTAGCTTTACCAACGGGAAGGCCGTGATCGCACGGCTCTTGGGGGGCAATCAGGATGGCGCACCGCGGCACGCAGGCCAATCTGCCGGCCATATCCGAATATCGGACGCTGCGATTGTTCACGGTGTTCATTCTCTATGTAGCGCAGGGCGCTCCCATCGGCGTCTTCTTTTTCGCCGTCCCGGCCTGGCTAGCCATGAATGGCGCGAGCCCGCTCGCGATCGGGGGATTCCTGAGTGCCACCAGCCTGCCCTGGACCCTGAAGTTCGTGAACGGCTTCATCATGGACCGGTTCACCTTCCTGCCCATGGGTCGCCGCCGGGTCTGGCTGATCGGTGCGCAGTCGATCATGGTGGCAGGGCTGATACTGCTCGCGGCGATCAATCCGGCCGCAACTGACATTGCAACGCTTTCCCTGTTCTCATTTCTGATCATGACGGCGACGACATTCCAGGATGTCGCAATCGATGGCATGGCCGTGGACCTCGTTCCCGACGACGAACGCGCCCGCGCCAATGGTCTCATGTTTGGGGGCCAGTCGATCGGTATCGCGGCGGGCACCGCCTTCTCCGGCTTTGCCATCGCCGCCATCGGCTTCTCGGGGGCCATGCTCGGCAATGCTGCTTTTGTCGGCGTCGTGCTGATGATCATGGTCGTGTTCCGTGAACGCCCCGGCGAGCGACTGCTGCCCTGGACGCCGGGAAAGGCTTCCGCCGTCTCGGCCGCCCGACAGGCGGGGACATGGTGGCCGCTGATCAAGGCCGTGTGGAATGCGATGGTCACGCGCGATACAGGGTTGCTGGCGCTCGCGCAGGTGTCGTCCGGCTTACTGTACGGTTTCTATATCGGCACGATGCCGCTGATCGCTGTCGGTATCGGCGGCTGGACGGACACCGAATTTTCGGCCCTGTCCGGAACGGCAAACCTTCTGGCGGGCGTCCTCGGCGTTCTGGTCATCGGCATCGTGGCCGACAAGCTCGGATCCCGGCAGGCCACAATCATCGGCTTTGGCGTCGTGGGGGGCGCCGTTGCCCTTTACCTGATGGTCCAGCCGGCATGGGGCGCCGCTGTAATGGTGCAAACCGCGGCGCTGGGATTCCTGTCGCTTCACATGCTGGTGCAGGTCGCCATCTGCGCGTCGGCCATGAAAGTCTGTTCCCTGAAGGTCGCCGCAACGCAGTTCACCCTGTTCATGGCGATTTCCAATCTGGGGATCACCCTTGCCTCTGCTGCGCTGGGGCCTGTTACAACGCTCGGCGGCTATCCGGCAGTCCTCGCCGTGATGATCGCCATTGCCGGAATAGGCGGCGGCGCCATGTACCTCTTCAATGAAACGAAGCTCAAACAGCGCGTTCTCGACGAGATCGACGGCGTGGCAGCGGCTTTCTAGATCAGGATATCGTAGAGGTCGGTCCTCCGGTCACGGAAGAATCCCCAGGCGGCGCGGGCCTGGTCGATCTGGTCGAGGTCGAAGGTTGCGATCAGGACGCCTTCTTCCTTGCGGCCGAGATCGGTTACGATTTCGCCGGTCTCGTCGGTGATGAAGCTGGTGCCGTAGAAGATCTGGCCGCCCTCGTTGCCGACGCGGTTGGCGGCGACCACGGGAATCACGTTGGCCACGGCGTGGCCCTGCATGCCGCGGCGCCAACGGGCGGCGGTGTCGAGGCGAGCATCCTGCGGCTCGGCGCCGATGGCGGTGGGATAAAGAAGTGCGTCGGCGCCCATCAGCGCCATGGCGCGGGCCGCTTCTGGAAACCATTGGTCCCAGCAGATGCCGACGCCAATACGGCCCTTGAGGGTTGACCAGGTGCGAAAGCCCGAGTCGCCGGGGCGGAAGTAGAACTTCTCCTGGTAGCCTGGGCCGTCCGGGATGTGGCTCTTGCGATAGACGCCGAGCGGCGTGCCGTCGGCATCGATCATCACGATCGAGTTGAAATAGAGCGGGCCTTCCTTCTCGTAGATCGAGACCGGGATGACGACGCCGAGTTCGGCGGCAAGCTCCGAGATCTGACGAACAGCCGGGTGCTCCGTCCACTCCATGGCGCGGGCGAAGTGCGCTTCTTCCTGCGTCTTGCAAAAATAGTGACCGCAGAAGAGTTCGGGCGGCAGCACGACCTCGGCGCCCTTCGCGGCGGCTTCGCGGATGAAGCCGGCGACGCGGGTGATGTTGTCCTGCACATTGTCGGACGGTGTGAACTGGATCGCGGCGAGGGTCAGCGTGCGGGCCATGGGAAGCCTCCTGTCAGGCGGGAATTTCGCGGGTCATGCAGTGGAAACTGCCGCCACCGGCAAGGATGCCGCGGGCGGAAAGGCCGATCACTTCACGGCCCGGGAACAGGGCTTTCAGTTCGGCGAGGGCGACGGCGCTGTAGCGATCTTCGTAGATCGGCACGAGGACGGCGCCATTTGTGATGGTGAAGTTCATGTGGCTGGCGGGCACGGGCACACCATCGCCGAAATCCACGCGGCCGGGCGACGGGATGGTGGAGACCATCAGGCCGGCGGCGGCGAGACTGCGCTCGATCTCGCCGAGAACTTCCGTGTTCGGATCATCCGCGCCGGCCGGGTGTTGGCACAGCACATGGCCGGGGCCGATGAAGCGGGCGATATTGTCGACATGGCCATCTGTGTGGTCGTTGGCGAGACCGTCGCCGAGCCAGAGAATTTCCTCGACGCCGAGCGCGGCGCGCAGGCGGCCTTCGATCTGGTCTTCGTTGAGGCTCGGATTGCGATTCTTGTTGAGAAGGCACTGGCGCGTCGTCAGAAGCCGGCCTTCGCCGTCGACATCGATGCCGCCGCCTTCGAGGACGAAATCATGCGTGCGCGCGGGGAGACGTTCGATGCCGGCCAGGGCGGCGGCGGTATCGGTATCGCCGTCCATCAGGTATTTGCCGCCCCAGCCATTGAAGCGGAAGATTTGCGCGGCGCGCGAGGCCCCTGCCCCGGTGATGAGGGGGCCGGTATCGCGCAGCCAGATGTCGCCGGTTGGAATGCGTACAAGTTCCGCCACGCCGCCGAGGGCGGCGAGCGCCGAGGCCATCGCCTCGTCCGACCCGATGGCGACCTTGACCTTCACATGCCGCGACGCGGCGTGGAGGAAGGCGGCAATCTCGGCGCGCGCGGCCGTGAGGTCGCCGCCCCATTCCTCCGCAAGCCGGGGCCAACCGGTCCAGAGGGCGGCATGCGGCGCCCATTCGGGCGCGAGGAAGGGTTTGAGGCCGGTCATCATGCTGCGCGCCTTGCCACAGCTTCACCCAAAGGAAAAGGGCGGCCCCGGAAGGCCGCCCCCTGATGTGGTGTCGTTCAGAGCAACCGGGGTCGCCTAGAACTCGTAGCGGATACCGACGCGGGCGCGCCAGCTCGACAGGGCGTTCGACCGGAAGGACGAGGCCAGCGGGTTGAAGCTGTTGTAGCGGTACACGCAGTCGCCTTCGCTGACGCAGTTCGTGCGAGCCAGGTCGTTGTTGAGCGCTGGCGCGCCGGCAATGCCGAGGTTGGCCACGTCCGCAGCCCGGACGAGATCCGCGCGGACGATGGCCAGCTGGCCGTTGCCCGGTGGGTTGTACTGCGTGCCCCACTCGTTGTTGAGGAGGTTCGCGAAGTTCTCGATGTCGAGGATCAGCTTGAACTTGTTCTCGCCGACGAGGTTCTTCGCACCCCAGATTCCCGGCAGGTCCTGCTGGAAGCGCAGGTCCCAACGCTGGTTCCAGGCCGAGTTTGCCGAGTTGACTTCGTGGATCTGGCCCTGCTTGATGCCGCGGCCCGTCACGTAGTCTGCAAAAGCAGCCTGGTTGAAGCTGGCGCCGTACACAACCCGCGAGTCGCCCGAGAGATTCGGGATGTAGAGCGGGCTGTTGTCGAACGGGTTCTCGCCGTTGCCGGCACGTCCGAACAGCGAGTTGGTGTTGTCCACGTCGAAGGTATAGGTGAACGCGCCGCCCGAGGTGAACTGACCGAAGAGGTCGATCCGGCTCGCGAGGTCGCCGATCAGGTTACGCTCGTAGGAGACGCCGAGCTTGAAGGCATCTTCGATCTGGTAGACCGAAGTCCGGGCATCCGGATAGTTGCGATCGGCATCAACCTGGCCGCGCCAGGCGGAAATACCGCGCGATGACGAGCCTTCAGTCAGGGCCTGGATGTCCTGGTGGCTGTAGGCCGCAAAGATATCGAGGCCGCTCTCAAAGGCTTTCGACAGCGAGAGGGTCATGACCGTGCTGTCACCGCCATAGCCGTTGGTAAGGACCGTGCGGTTGGACACACCGAGCGCCTGGAGATCGGCATAGATCGGCCGGCCGTCCGGAGCCACGCCGGGCGTGCGCGGTATAATCGAGTTCGTCTGGGCGTATTCGCGCCAGAGGAAGGATTCGAGTCCCTGAGTGTAGAGGAGCTGGGCCGAGGCGACGTAGTCGGTGCCGAGGTTCAGCAAGCCGAAGTCCAGATCGAACGACTGGTCGATGCGGAGCGAGGCCTTGCGATCGCGCGGGATCTCGAAGTTCGGATCGATGGCATCGATCGCAACCGGCGTGCCGGCTGCCACAGCGGCAATCGCTGCGGCCGGAACGGTGGTCGGGTCGGCGCCGGCAAAGTTGGACAGCTGAGAAACAGCCACCAGCGGTGCAATCGCGTTGAGCGTCCACACGCCCGGGTCGCCGCCGGCGAACACACCGAAGCCGCCCGTGACAGTCGTGCGGTCAAACGGCGTGTAGCGGAAACCGAAACGCGGCATCAGCAGGTCGAGACCATCGGTCGTCGTCGTATTCGGGATGCCGACCGCGGTGAGGAAGGTCGGATCGTTCACCGCCGCGTCGTCCGACGTCAGCCGCTCATAACGAAGACCGGCGCTGAGCTCGAGATCGGGGTTGATCTGGACACGGGCCTGACCGAACACTGAAGCGCGGTTGTAGCCGAAGGCAGTCTGGTACTCGTCGGTATTGTTCGACGTGACGTTCCGGTACTGGACAGCGTTGGCGAGCTGGTTGGCGATGTTGGCGCCGCTGTTGAAGGTGAAGAGGCCGCGCGAGAACTGCGAGAAAGCGTTCGCAGCTTCGATCGTCTCGTACTCGCCGCCGACTGTGAAGATGTAGTCGCCGAGCGTGTAGTCTGCCGCACCGAAGAACTGCAGGCGCTCGTCGTCATAGGTGTTGGTGTGGCGGAACTGGTCGCAGCCGCCGACGATCGTGCGGTTCGTGGCGGAGGTGATCGTGCCCGCGAGTGAAGGCGCTGTGGCAGCCGTGGTGGCGTTCAGGATGAAGTTGATCGCGCCAACTCCGTCGCCCGCCAGGCAGTTCTGCTGGCGCTCGTTTTCTGTGTAGTTCACGCGGAGGCGGGTCGAGAGATTGTCGGTCCAGTCAGAGAAAAGCTGGCCGCCATAGCTGTTGAGCTTGTTCGGCGACTGGTACCAGGCCGACTGGAATGTGAGCGCGCCGACGCCTTCGACGACGACTTCTTCGGTCTGCTGGTAGTTCAGCTGCAGGCGGTGCTTGTCGTTGATGTTCCAGTCGATACGGCCGAACAGGCGCTCGGACTCTTCCGGAAGGGCGGTCGAGGACGGGCGGCCGCCCATATCGATGCCGTAGGTGTTGAGTACGAGCTGGTTGAGGGCCGTGAAGAAGGCCGGTGTCACGCCGTTGGATGCGTCAGCCGCTTCGAAATCGACGGACCGGGCATCCTCGAATTTCGAGTAGTTCACAAGGAAGAAGACCTTGTCCTTGATGATCGGGCCGCTGAGCGTTACGCCGTATTCCTTTTCTTCGAACACGCCGGGGTTGAAGGAGCCGGAGCCGCCGAAGGTTTTCTCGCCGATGAAATCCTGGTCACGGTAGTAGTAGTAGAGCGCGCCGTCCAACTCGTTCGTGCCGCCCTTGGTGACGACGTTGACGCCGCCGCCAGTGAAGTTGGAGGCAGTGACGGAATAGTCGGCGGCGACGAGCTGGACCGACTCGATGATGTCGATATCGATCGGTGAACGGCGGGTGGCGGCAAGGCCGGTGCCGAGGCCGAGGTTGTCCTTCTGGACAGCGCCGTCGATCGTCACGCTGTTGAAGCGCGGGTTGACGCCGGCGATCGAGAGGTTGTTGGCGCCGCCCGAGATCGCGAGTGGGTCGCGGCCGAGGATCGAGGCGATATCGCGGTTCAGGGTTGGCTGGTTGGCGAGGTCGCGTGCGCTGTAGTTGGAGCCGACACCGCTGTTGAGGTCGAGCAGGTTGATGGCCGAGCCGGTGATGACGACCTTATCGAGAACAGCCGTGTCGTCGATAGCGGCGATGGTCAGGCGCAGCGGCGATTGCGGGCCGGGCGCGAAGTTCAAACCGGTCAGCGTACCGCCTTCGTAGCCGGCGGCTTCAATGGTGAGGCTGTAAGGACCGCCGGTGCGCAGGCCGCCCTGGAAGAAGTTGCCGCTCGAGCTGGTGGTGAGCGTGTTGACCGAGCCGGTCGGCTCATGGACGAGCGTCACGCGGGCACCCGAAACGATGGCGCCAGCCTGGTCTACGACCGTGCCGCGGACTTCTGAAGCTGTCTCTTGAGCGTAAACGGCCGCAACTGGCGTCAGTGCGGCGATTGCAGCGATAGACGCTGTGCGTGCAAAGAAATTCTTGATCATGATGACTTCCCCGTCGTTGTCGACCCTGACCGAAACGCCCTCGTGCCGTTCCGGTTTGAGCTCGCCCATAGCCCCGCTACATGACAGATAAGTGACAGACAATTGAAGGTTCTGCTGCAGGGCCCGATAGGGGTCCGGTTTTTTCGTTGCGATGCAAAAATGACACGCCTGACAGCACAGTCTGCCTGTTTTCGCCGCAAACTGAGTTGTATTTATGCGCCCCCTCCCGGCATAAGGGGCGCGTTCAGCCCGAATCGAAGATGCAAGCCGCTTCCCTCGCCCCCAAAAGCCCTGAAGCCCGGCTGTTGCTGGGCCTTCTCGCCCTCCTGCTAACCGTGCGGGTGGCTGCGATCCTTGTGTCGCCGTTCAATCTGTATGCGGACGAAGCGCAATACTGGCGCTGGGCGCAGGACCTCGCCTGGGGGTATTATTCGAAGCCGCCAATGATCGCCTGGGTGATCCATGCCGCGACCGGCGTGTTCGGCGATTCGGAATGGGCGGTCCGGCTCGCGGCGCCCTTCCTCCACACCGCAGCGGCCGGCTTCATCTTCCTCGCCGGGCGGGCGATGTTCTCTGCGAAAACAGGAGTCTATGCCGCCCTCCTCTACGCGCTGATGCCGGCAGTCACCCTGTCGTCGAACGTCCTGTCGACGGACGGCGTTCTGATGCCGTTCTGGTCCGCCGCGCTATATCTGGCCTGGCGTCTGCGCAGCGGCGGGGGGCTGTGGACGGCGGCGGCGCTGGGGACGGCGCTGGGCCTCGGCATCCTGTCCAAATATGCAATGCTGTACTTCCTCATCGGACTGGCGCTGGCCTGCCTCGCAGACCCGCCGATGCGGCGGGCGCTGGTGTCAAAAGGCGGGGCGCTGGCGCTGCTGGTGATGGGGCTGCTGGTTGCGCCGCACTTTGCCTGGAATGCGGCCAACGATTTCCAGACGGTCGGCCACACGGTCGACAATGCCAATCTCGGCGGCGACCTCCTCAATCCCGAGAACGCCGTCACCTATTTCATCGACCAGCTCGGCGTGTTCGGACCGGTGAGTTTCCTGGCCCTGCTGGCCGGCCTCGCGGGCTGGCGCCTGAAGTCCGATGCGGACGCGGCCCCGGCGCAGTGGCTGCTGTGTTTCGTATTGCCGGTCCTCATCTTTATACTGGG
>JBGTKE010000398.1:0-4176 GCA_041744775.1 Hyphomonas sp.
CCCTCGCCCTGCCCGCATCGTTCCCGAGCCGCCACCGGAACCACCGCCGCGTCCGGCGCGCGTCCTCGATCCCATCACGCGCGCGCGCCGTGTGGACGACGAAGCCAACCTCCTGACGCATGCCGCCTTCGGCACCAGCGACGACCTCGAACAGATTGTCGGCGTTGGCCCGATGCTCACGGAATTGCTGCACGACGTTGGCGTGTTCTATTTCTGGCAGATCGCCGAGTGGACGCCTGCGGATGTCGAATATGTCGACGACAAGCTCCTCCACTTCAAAGGCCGCATCGAACGGGACGACTGGGTCGGCCAGTCGCGCCAGCTCGCCCTCTTGCCAGCGTCAGCAAAGCGCCCTGAGGCCGACTGAAGCTGCCGCCGCGATAAGTCTTGGCATTTGGGGCTGAGCGCGCCACACCCTTCCTGAGAGAACGGGAGAAACGCGCATGCTGGAAGGCATCAGGATCGTCGAGTACGCAACATACATGGCCGCGCCGGGCGCCGGCTGCATCCTGCGTGACTGGGGCGCGGATGTCACCAAGATCGAGCCGCCGGGCGGCGATCCGATCCGCCTCTTCTTCCGCACCATCGGCACCGATCTGCAGGACAATCCGGTCTTCGATTTCGACAATCGCGGGAAGAAATCCGTCGTCATCGACACCCGCAAACCGGAAGGCCAGGTCCTGATCCGCGAGATGGTGAAAGGCGCCGATGTCTTCCTCACCAATGTTCGCCCGGGCGGACTGACCCGGTCCGGTCTCGACTATGAGTCCCTGAAATCTCTAAATCCCAAACTCGTTTATTGCTCCTTGACTGGCTACGGCCTCGAAGGTCCGGACGCGGACCGTCCGGGTTTCGACATCGCAAGTTTCTGGAGCCGCACCGGCGTTGCCAACCTCACGATCCCGAAGGGCGGAGAGCCCTTCCCGCTCCGCACGGCGTTCGGCGACCATACGACTTCGATCGCGGCGGCTGCGGGCATCTGCGCAGCACTCGTCGAAGCGGGCCGCACCGGAATGGGCCGCCTCGTCGAAGCCTCCCTCTTCCGCACAGGCCTCTACACGATGGGGTCCGATCTCGCGATCCAGCTTTTCTTTGGCCGTGTGGCGTCGACCAAAGGCCGCGGCGAGCAGAATGTTCCGATCTCTAACTTTTTCCAGTCGAAGGACGACAAGTGGTTTTGCATCGTGGCCCGCCAGGGCGAGACCGATTGGGCGCCGCTCTGCCGCGTCATCCAGCGCGAAGAACTCGCCACGGATCCGCGTTTTAACAATGCAAAGGGCCGCCGCGCCAACAATGCGGAAGTGGTCGCCATCCTCGATGCGGGTTTCGCCGCGCATGACATGACAGACCTCGCCAAACGCCTCGACGCCGAATCCATAGCGTGGGCGCCCGTGCAGACCCTCGCCGATGTCGCCAGGGATCCGCAGGCCTTTGCTGCGGGTGCCATCGTGCAGACGCCGAGCGCCAAGGGCGATGGCACGACCTATGCCTCTCCGGCCTCACCCGTGCGCTTTCCGGGGGCAGACGATGGTCCAAAGGGCCCCTCGCCCACGCCCGGTCAGCACACGGCGGAAGTGCTCGCTTCGCTCGGCCACAGCGAGGCCGAGATCAAGGCCCTGTTCGCCTCGGGAATCGTTGCCTGACGTTTCAGAACAGGTGCACAGAAACGTACCTGCGCAACAGGTTTCTCCTGTCTCCGCCCTCATAGTAGCCGCGCGATTCCGGCCGGGTTTCGATTGGGGTTATACTTCAACCTGAAACCTGAAGGCCGGAACCAAAAAAATGATCCCAGACTCCGCGGGTCTAGTTGCCCCTGAACACCGGCGCGCGCTTTTCGAGGATCGCGTTGACGCCTTCCACATGGTCGTTCGTCTCGTGCATCAGGGCCTGCGCCGCCGCCGACATTTCCATGATCGTGTCGTAGGACGAGGTCGTACCGTGCCGCATCAACGTCTTGGCAAGGCGCAGCGCCTGTGGCGGTTGCTGAGCGATCTTGTTCGCGAGCGCCATCGCTTCGTCCATCAGCTTGTCTGCCGGCACCACGCGGGACACGAGGCCCCATTCGGCGGCCGTCTTCGCGTCGATCACGTCGCCGGTGAACAGCAGTTCGGCAGCGCGAGAGGCGCCGATCAGGCGCGGCAGGAGCCAGGCGCCGCCGTCGCCGGGGATCAGCCCGAGCTTCAGGAAGGTCACGCCCATCTTGGCGGTGTCGGCAGCAATCCGGATGTCCGCCATGCAGGCCACATCACAGCCAAGGCCGATGGCCGGTCCATTGATCGCCGAGATCAGCGGCACTTCGAGATTATAGATGGAGCGCACGATCATGTGGATGTTGCGGCGATAACCTTCGCGGATGTCGGCAGGGCTTCCGCCGAAAGCGCCTGCTTTTTCCTTCATGGCCTTGACGTCGCCGCCAGCCGAGAAGGCGCGTCCTGCGCCGGTCAGCACCGCGCAGCGGATGGTGGGGTCTGCAGCCACTTCGGCGCACACAGCGGTTACGGCCGGGCCATCGCCTTCCTGGCCGAGTGCATTCATCATCTCCGGACGGTTCAGCGTCAGCAGGGCAATCGGCCCGCGTTTCTCAAGCAAAAGGATCGACATGGCAGAAGGCTCCCTGAATGTATTTGTGTGAGGCTAGTCTCGTAATGGGGGCGGGCGTGTTGTCCAGTCTCAAGCCTTTGCGACCTTGCGTGTGAACCGTGTCCCTGGCGCGGGCGGCGGGCTTGGTGCGCCGGCAAAGCATTGCGCCTTGCTCATCCAGTCAGTTGCAACGGAACCGGTCACTTTGAGCTTCGTGTCGGCAATGTTTCGCGTTTGCGTGACCACCTGACAGAATTCTTCTGCCAGTCCTTCAATCCGCTCCGTTTCACTGGGTTCGCCGTGCGTCCAGATCTCGCCGGACGGGGCCGTGAGCACCAAATTCGGCATCCGCCCGGGTGGTGTTTCGCCTCGTGTGGCGTACGTCCAATCAAATGTATTGACGCCCAAGGTAACAATATTTCTCACCCGGTTATCACTTTTTCTCACTTTGCCCGCATGGTCGTAGACCTCCTGTCCATGCGCCCATGTCTCCATCAGCCGGGCCGTGATCGACGAGCGCGCGCTCATGTCCGGCCCGGCCCATTTGAGGCGCGCCTTGGGATCAGCGGCCGCGAAGGTGTCAGCGACCGTCTCTGCGAACGCGGCCCATTCCGCGACGAGTTCGGCGGGACCAAGATGCCCAAGTTGCTCCGCCTCATAGGCCAGCATCGGGATGCCGCGCTTCGCCATTGTTGTGAGGTGCCCGGTCAATCCCTCAGGATCGCTCAGCTGAGCGTGTGCCATCCGGTTCCAGAAGTGGAGGTGGCGGATCACGTCGACGATCGTCCAGTTCTTGAACTGGGTCGCCTCGCCATAGGCGCTCACCGGGATCGACACGACCAGTCCATGCAGGGCCCGCGTTTCCTGCCGGAAGTCCTCTGCCTGCTGCATGTCATGCCTCCCGCGGATTCGCGCAGTGTCCGCGCGCACCGGATTTGGCGCAACCCCTCCCCCGGCGACAGGTTCGCAAACCTACAGCTTTGCCTGCAGTTTCGATTTGACCGCATGGAAGCGGATGTTGTCTTGTTGTCCGCTATAGGCGCCGTGTCGCCCTCGCCTTGGAGTGAAGACGATATGATCCGCTTTCTGTTCCTGATTATCGTTCTGGCGATCGGCGGCATCATCGCGCTCGCCTTCGTACCGCTGGCGACGGCGTTGAAACTCTCCGGCGCAGCCGACAATGGCGTGGCCTGGTCGGCGGCGAATGGCACGATCTTCAGCGGGGGTCTCGACGATCTCACTGTCAATGGCACGAATTATGGCAATGCGGACCTGACGCTGGACCCCGCCGCCTTGCTGGATGGCACCCTCCAGTATGCTGTCGCCTGGACCGGCGCTCATGGTGAGGGCAAGGCAAAGGTCTCCGTCGATTCCGGCCAGCTGGTCACGCTCAAGGATTATGTGATCAATCTTGATCTGCGGGATTACGAGCGCGCCGCCAAGTGGATCCGCCAGGCGGGCGGCAGCGTAAAACTTGAAGGCCCGAAAATCCAGTTCCAGGGCAGCGAGTGCATCCTCGCCGAAGGCGTCGCAACGAGTGATGTGCTGGACCGCAACCGCGAAATTCTCGGCTCAGGCTGGAGCGAACTGCGCGGC
>JBGTKE010000399.1:0-6921 GCA_041744775.1 Hyphomonas sp.
CGGGCAATCAGGTGCTAGCTCTCACCGAATGATGATCCGGATCTACCTGGCGCTGATGGGGCTGATGTTCGCCGCCTTCGGGCTCTATGCGCTCCTGAACCCCTTGGGCATGGCGGCAGGGCTCGGCGTGGAGGCCGGCGGCCCCAATGGCGCCTACGAATTGCGCGGCATCTATGGCGGCGTCAGCCTCGCGACTGGCCTCCTGTGCGCCGCCGGCGCCCTGCGCCCGGGCCTGCGCCAACCGGCCCTCTGGTTTCTGGTCGTCTACATGGGCGGCTATGTCTTCGCCCGCGCCGCCGCGCTCGGGCTCGGACCACCGCCGACGCCGGACTTTGCCGCCTTCATCGCCTTCGAGGCCGTCAGTTTCCTGATCTCGGCCGCCGCCCTGCGCGCCACCTACCAGCCCTGAAACGAAAGAAGCCCCGCCGTTTCCAGCGGGGCTTTCCTCATTTGAAGTTCAAGTCGCTTAGAACGACTTGCGAGCCGTCACGCCAAACGTGCGCGGCTGGTTCGGATAGCCGTTGACGCTGCCCGCCTGGGCCACGGTCGGGAATACAGCCTGGTAGTATTCGTCGTTGAACAGGTTGCGGCCCCAAAGCTGGAGCTCGAGCCCGTTGTTCAATGTCACGCCAAGGCTGCCGTTGACCGTGTTTACCTTGCGGGTGATGCCGGGGATATTGTCGGCGATCTGGACCTCGCTCTCGTAGACATAATCGGCGCGCAGGAAGCCGGTCATGCCATTGGCAAATTCGTGGTCGTATTGGCTGGCGAAGTATAGGCTCGTGTCAGAAATGCCGGCCGGTTGTTCACCGGACAGGTCAACAATCGTATTGTTCGGACCGGGCGCCGCCAGGTACTCGTCATAAACCGGATCCTGCGCGATACCGGCAAAAGTCAGCGTCAATGGCGCGGTTGGGTTCCAGGTGACGTCCCATTCGATGCCTTGAGTCGATTGCTCGCCGGCGTTGGCAAGAACGAATCCCGTACCTTGGAAGATCGTCGCTTGGAATCCAGTGATCGTCTGGTCGAAGACAGCAAGGTTCACAGCGAGGTTCGAAAAAGACATTTTCGCGCCGAGTTCGAACACTTTGGTCTCTTCCGGTCCTGCAAGGCGCGTGCCCGGCCCCCGGTTCTGGGGAATGAGGCCAGCCTGGGTCAGGCCTGCCGTCAGCCCGATGTCATACGAGGAATCGCGCGTCAGGTTCCAAGACGAAGCCTTGAAGCCTGTTGCGTAGCTTCCGTAGACGTTGACGTTGTCGTTCACTTCATAGGCGAGGCGCGCCGTGTAAGTGACGTCGGAGTCATTGGTATTGTCGCTCTCGGCAACGTTCGGGAAGGTGACGAAGCCTGGCAGGAATTGCAGCGGCTCGAATTGCCCGGCGATGGCCGAAGCCGTCGCGGACGAAACGCCCGCCACGAATAGCGGGTTGGCTGCGGTCGCCCCGATGGCGGTCAGAGCTGCAATGGCGGCTGGGTCACCGCCGCCGGCGGCCGTTTGCAAGGCATTCAGACCGGCTAGAGTGAATGTCGTCCCAGTGACGGCTGTATACGCTTGCGCGGCGACAATGTTTGATAGAGGGATGCCCGTCAGCGCTCCGATGGCTGTCGGGTTATTGAAGCCGCTAGCGAGGTCGAGCGAGGAGAACAAGTCGTCATTGACCGCGCTTCCCGTGACGGTCTTCTCATCACTGATGTATGAAACGCCCAAGGTCGCAGTCAGCCGATCGGTCAGTTGATAGTCACCTTGCGCAAACAGGGAGTAGCTCGTGTTGTCTTGGGTGAACTTCTCGCGAGACCCGGTTCCGGCTGCGAAAAACGAGCGAGGCGCATAACCGAGCAGGGCTTCGGCGCCCGCAATTCCGCCGCCAGCAAGCGCGTTCGCATAATCGTAGAACGCAACATCATAGAGAACGTCCGCGTTCTGATCGATCTCCTCATCGAAGTAGAAAGCGCCGATGACGTAATCGAGTTTCTCGGTGCTGCCGACGAGACGGAATTCCTGCGTGAACGTGTCAATTGTGTAGTCGAGCACGTTGGAGCTGATGGCTCGCAGGCTCGTGAAGTCGACGTCGCCGTCGCTCAGCAAGTCCTGTTTGCGCAAGGCTGTGATCGATGTCAGCGTGATATCGCCAAAGTCATAATCGACTTGGGCAGAAATGCCGCTATTGGAGATTTCGTTGGTCGGGTTCTTGTCCAGAGCCGTACGGAAGCCGAACGGATCATTGATCACCGTGCCGCCTGCTGCCGTAATGGCAGCAGAAGTCGGGCCGTTTACGATGTTTGGTGTATAGCAGCAAACTTCGTCGAGCTTGTCATAGTCGCCGATCAGGCTGATGCTGAGGTCTTTGGTCGGTTCGAACAGGAGCTGGCCCTTGATCGAGTAACGATTGCGATCGTTCAGCTTGGAGCCGTTGAACTCGTTGTCGGCGTAGCCGTCACGCGTGTTATAGCTGCCGCCAAGGCTGAAGGCGACGTTTTCGGAGAGCGGTCCGGTAATGTCGGCCTTGAGGACCTGCTGGTTATAGTTGCCGAGCGTACCTTCGACCTTGCCGCCGAACTCGAACTGCGGCGCTGCGGTGACGACGTTAATGACGCCGACCGAGGCGTTCTTGCCGAACAGGGTCGACTGCGGTCCGCGCAGCACTTCGATGCGGGAGATGTCCGAATAGTCCGACAGTCCGCCCGCCGCGCGGGTGCGGTACACGCCGTCAATGAACACCGAAACCGATGGCTCGATACCGGTGTTGTTAGCGCCGTTGCCGAAGCCGCGGATACTGAATGTCGCGTTGCCCGACTGTTGGAACTGGCCGACGCGCAGAGATGGCACGACGCTTTGCAGATCGAGGATGTCAGTAATGGCGGCAGCTTTGATCACGGCATCATCGACCACGGAAACAGCAATCGGCACGTCCTGCAGGGTCTGTTCGCGCTTGGTGGCGGTGATGGTCACGGTCTGCAGGGTGCGCGACTCGTCTGCGGTTTCTTCCTGGGTATAAGCGGGGGCGGCAAAGGCGGTGAGGGCGGTGACGCCGGCACCAAGGCAAAGAATCGCCTTCAGCCCGCCGGGGCGGGCCTTGTTCGTATTGTATGAAAACACTCTGGATTTCCTTCCTGGGAGGTTTGATCTGAAACGGTGGCGGAGACCGGTTCTTCGCGGCGCGAATCCCGTCTTCCTTTATTTTCAGCAAGGATAGAGCCGCCCATGCCCGGTGCAACCCCGCCAGGTTCGCGCAATTGCAGTCGAAGGACCCTCCCGCGCCGTTACGCGCCGATTTTATCGGCACTGTGGCCGCCGCTACACACTCAGCGAGTGTTCCGTGTTGAAACGCTGCGGAAACAACGGCTTGCCAATTCGCTGCGCCGGAATCGCGCAACGCGCGAGACATCGGCTCCGAGGAGAACGCAGGCATCCTTTGAGGCGAGACTTTCCCATCCCGGGTGAACCGGGATCTGGAATGGATATTGCGATTGCCAGCTCCGGACAGGCCGATCCCGGCCTTGGCAAATTTCCCGGAGTACCCTACCCCCATGATCGACCGGTCGATCCATCCCAATACCCGCATCCTGCTGGATGCCTGGCGCCGCATGCAGGCGGACCCGCAGTCGCACGCCTCGACCGGCCCGGACGCCAGCGACCACGAAAACCTCATCGACCGCATCTTCGTCGTCGAGCAACGCGAGGACCAGTCCTGGCTCGTCCGCACGTCCGGCGCTATGCTGAACGCCCTCGTCGGGCGCAACCTCGTCAACCACAACTATCTCGATCTCTGGACCGGCCCGGACCGCAGCATGATGGCGGCGTTCCTCGAAGCCATCCGCTTCGACGGCGCGCCCGGCGTCGTGCGCGGCCGCGGCGAAACGCTGACCGGGGAACGCGTCGAACTCGAAATCACCCTGATGCCGCTCAGCGCCGAATCCGGCCGCTCCCCGCGCCTGCGCATGCTCGGTCTCTACCAGACGCTCGGCGGCGAACCGGTGCTCACCGGCAGACCGGTCTTCCGCCACCGCATCTCGATGCTGGTGCCGCCGGACACCCGCAAGCTCGGCCCGCAGCTACGCCTCGTCGCCAACCTGCGGCAAGGCCTGCACTGATCACGCCAGATGTCAGGCGGACGCCAGGGTCCGCTTCGGCTCGTCCGGCGGGAGCAGCTTCGCGCCCAGGATCAGGTCGGCGGCTTTCTCGGCAATCATGATCGTCGGCGCATTGGTGTTGCCGCCGATCAGCGTCGGCATCACCGACGCATCGACCACGCGCAGACCCTCGACGCCGCGCACCTTCAGGTCGCCGTCCACCGGGCTCGACGCGTTCGTGCCCATCGCGACCGTGCCAACTGGGTGATAGATCGTCTCGCCTTTCTCGCGGATGAAGGCATCAATGTCCGCGTCCGATACAATACCTGCGCCCGGCATGATCTCGCCCGCCGCGTAGGGTTGCAGCGACGCCTGCCGGATCACCTCGCGCACCATCTTCACCGACTCGCGCATCGCGCGGCGGTCTTCCTCGGTTGCGAGGTAATTCGGATCAATCGCCGGAGGCTCGAACGGGTCGGCTGACCTCAGCATCACCGTGCCCCGGCTTTCCGGGCGCAGCTGGCAGGCATGGATGGTGAAGCCATCCTCCGTCGGCGTGAAATTGGCATGATCCATCATGATTGCATTGACGGCGTGCAGCTGGATGTCCGGCATCTCGAGGCCGGGGCGCGACTTCAGGAAAGCGCCCGCCTGCAGGAAATTGTCGGCGCCTGCGCCTTTCTGCGTCGCGAGATACTGGATGCCGACGAACAGCTTCTTGATTCCCTTCTGCATCGAATAGGCGGACACCGGCTGTGTCATCCGGTTGATCACAGTCACATCGAGATGGTCCTGCAGGTTCCTGCCGACATTCGGAGAGGCCGCCTTCACTTCGATCCCGAGCGCCTTCAAAGCCTCCGGATCGCCAATCCCTGACAGCTGCAGGAGTTGCGGTGACTGAACCGCCCCGGCACACACGATCACCTCGCGCGCCGCCCGCACGCTGGACGCCGCCTGTCCCCGCGCCTCGACAAACTCCGCGCCGACAGCCCGTCCGCCTTCGATCAGCACGCGCGTCACCAGGCCTGTCGAGATCACCTTGAGATTCCGGCGCTTGCCCTCGATCGGCCGCAGGTACGCATACGACGCGCTCCACCGCTCGCCCTTGTGGATCGTGCGCTGGTAGGGGCCGAAGCCTTCCTGCTGCGCGCCGTTGAAATCCTCCGTGACCGGATATCCTGCTTCGCGGCCCGCTTCGATGAAGGCCTTGTAGATCGGGCTCGTCATCGGGCTTTCGGAAACGTTCAGCGGGCCCTCGCCGCCATGGAAATCGTTGGCACCGCGCTCATACGTCTCGGCGCGCTTGAAGTACGGAAGCACGTCGCCGTAGCTCCAGCCCTTGAGACCCATCTGGCCCCACTGGTCATAGTCGCCTGCATGGCCGCGGATATAGACCATCCCGTTGATGGACGAGGAGCCGCCCCAGCCCTTGCCGCGCGGCCAGTAGAGCTTGCGCCCGTTCATGTGCGCCTGTGGCTCGCTCCAGAAGCCCCAGTTCTGGTCGCAGGCGGCCTTGATCAGGCTGCCGACGCCGGCCGGCATGCGCACCATCAGGGCCGTGTCCTTCTTTCCCGCCTCGATCAGGCAGACCCGCATCGAGGGGTCCGCCGATAGCCGGTTCGCCAGCACGCAGCCGGCGCTGCCCGCGCCGATGATCACATAGTCAAACGTTTCCGTGCTCACGTAAGGTCAACTCCCCGCGATGGTTACTGCGCTGTTATGCCTAACGCCGCAGACGGGAACGAGGCAACCAATTGTCAATATTCCTCTTCTAAACGGGAACAGGGAACGCTGCGGAAAGCGGCGCCTTTTTGCATTCAGGACTCGTGACGATGGCGCCAGGTTTCCTTCGTTCCGCGCCGGCACCCGGCGCCAGCCCCAGGCGGGACCGGCGGAGCTACAAGCGCGTCGACCTTCGCCTGACCGGCCGCTTCCTCACCAATGAAAGCGACGACCACGAACTGCTGACCTCCAACGTCTCGTGCGACGGCGCCTTCATCCTGTCCTCCGCGCCGCCCGCAGCCGGTGAGCAGATCGTCTGCTATTTCGATGAACTCGGCCGCGTCGCCGCGGATGTCATCCGCATGACCCCCGGCGGTTTTGCCGTGCGCTTCCACACCTCGACCCTGAAACGCGACAAGCTGGCCGACCGCCTGACCTGGCTGCTCAACAAGGATACGCTCGGCCTCGCGGAAGACCGCGCGGCCGCCCGCTTCTCGGCCACCGGGCAAGCGATCGTCATCCTCGCGGATGGCAGCCAGCTCCAGTGCCGCCTGACCGACATTTCCCTCACCGGCGCCGCCTTCGAAGCACTCGGCAGTCCGCCCTTCGTCGGTGACCGCGTCCATACCGCCAATCTGCCTGCCGAAGTCGTCCGCGTCGCCGGCAATAAATTCGCCGTGCGCTACCTGCGCGGCGCCGAGGCCACCGAAGTCTGAGCATGCGCACGCGCCCCCGCATCGAACGCGTCCTGCCGGCCAAAGCGCCGCGCCCGGCCAGCAACGGCGCGCTCAACCTCGCAGACCTCGATCCGCCTGTCTGGCATGTGATGAGCCACAACACTGCGCACGGCCCCTTCACGCTCGGCCAGCTCCAGGCCTTCGCCGATTCCGGCAAGATCGGGCCGCTGACGCGGATTTCCAGCGGCAATGGCGAGCCCTTCACGAAGGGATCGCGCCAAAGAAGCATCTCATCGAAGTCGGTGACGCCATCGCCATCGGTGTCCACCTTCTTGTCTCGATGCTTGAGATCGCGGTGAATGGCACACCAAAGATCGTCCCAGCCGTCACCGTCGCCATCGTAGATAATTCGCTTGTCGCCAAGCAAGGTCTCAACGGCGATATTCTCGGC
>JBGTKE010000400.1:0-3416 GCA_041744775.1 Hyphomonas sp.
GAGGCGGAGAATGTCTGGACCAGGAAGCTCGTGCGCGCAGCGCGCAAACAGATCGGCGTCACGACCGGCTATAATCCCGCCTATGTGACGCTCGCCTATCCGGGCGGCGACGTGCCGCGCGAGACCGGCGTGTGCACCGATGTCGTGATCCGCGCCTACCGCGACGCCTTCAACGTCGACCTGCAGGTGCTCGTCCACGATGACATGAAGGCCGACTTTGCCAGCTATCCGAAAACCTGGGGCCTGACCCGCGCCGACCGCAACATCGACCATCGCCGCGTGCCAAACCTCGAACGCTATTTCCAGCGTCAGGGCACCGAGCGCGCTGCCCCCGGCACCCGCGACGACTGGCAGCAAGGCGACCTCATCACGATGCGCCTCGGCGGGCGCCTGCCCCACATTGCGATCTTCTCGGGCCATGACGCTTTGACGGGGCGCGCGATGTACATCCACAACATTGGCGGCGGCACGCGGGAAGATGAGCTGTATGCGGATTATGATTCGCCGAGGCGGTTCCGGTTTGAGCCGCCGGAGGGGTAACGGACGTCCTCTCGTGCCTCGCCCCACCCTAGAGCATAACGCGATCTGATGGAATCAGATCGCTTGCTCTAGTTTTTTGATTTGTCGCAAATTCTTGCGCTCAACCGGTGCCCACTTGAGCGGAATTTGCTCTAACCCTCCCCACGCTTCGCGCGAGGAGGAGACAGATTGCGTTGTGGCGCAAACGTTGCTTTCGCCCGCGAACGACTTGTCCCCTCTCCGGAACGGGGAGGGTTAGGGTGGGGCGAGGCAGGAGGTGAAGGTGGGGAGTAGAGGCGAACCGCCTACTCGTCTTCCCGCCAGGTATGCATCGGCTGCTGCGGCATCCGTGTCTCTGCGCGCAGTTTGCGGACGGCGGCCTGTACGGCGTCGCGGTCGAAGGCTTCGGGGTCTGCTTCCGGTTTCGGGGCGCGGGTGTAGGCGAAGACGCTGAGGCCGCCTTCGGTTGCATCCTCTTCGTCTTCCGCATCCTCTTCCGACATTTGCTCCGCGGGCGGAGGAGCCGTTTCGTCGCCCATGAAGTCCGTCACGAAGGCTTCGACGTCCTCGATATTGCCGAGCTCGTCGATCAGCGTGTCTTCTTCCGACAGCGCTTCCTCATCCGGCATCTGGAAGCCGCTCGGGATCACGTCGGTCAAGAGGCCCTCGGCTTCGAGGTCGGCCTTGCCGGGGAGGGTGTCGAGGCTTTCGAGGCCGAAATGTTCAAGAAACTTATCGGTCGTGCCATATGTGATCGGCAGGCCGGGCGTCTTGCGGCGCCCGCGCACGCGCACCCAGCCGGTTTCCAAGAGCGTGTCGATCACCGACTTTGCCACCGCGACGCCGCGCACGGCTTCGATTTCGGCGCGCGTAACCGGCTGGCCATAGGCGATGATCGCCAGGGTTTCGAGCGAAGCCTGGCCGAGCTTCTTCTGGACCTGGCGCTCTTCGACGAAGAGGTAGGACAGATCCTGCGCCGTCTGGAAGCGCCACTTGCTGGCAACCTCGACGAGGTTGACGCCGCGCTTCGAATAGACCGCGCGCAGCGCCATCAGCACTTCGCCCGCCTCGAGGCCCTGCGGCAATATTTCGGCAATCTGCTCCGCCGACAGAGGTTCGCCGGCGGCAAACAGTACCGCCTCGGCCCGGCGCACGCCTTCGGACAGCAACGCATCGCGGCCGCCGAGCAAGTCAGCCTCGGCGCGGGCCTGCGCCTCGGACAGCTGGCTGAGCGCATCCCGGCGGTCTTCGGCCATGTCATGGGTCATCTGGAAGTTCTCAAGCGGTTGCATCGAGGGCCTCCCCGGCGCGGGCGACGTTGCGGAGATAGACGGGGGCGAAGTGCGCGTCCTGGCGCATATCGACCTCCCCGTCGCGGGTCAATTCAAGGGCCGCGGAGAACACGCTGGCGGTTACCGAGCGGCCCGGCAGCTCCGGCGTCGTCTCGCACAAGGCGGTGCGGATATCGTCGAGGCTCGACCAGTTCTCGAGCTGCTGGCGCAGGCCGCGCAGCGTGTTGCGGGCCTGTTCGAGCGCGAAGACGGGTTGTTTCTCGATGCGGTGGGGCGCTTCCTTTTCTTTCCGGTCACGGATCAATCCGAACGCGGAGGTAAGATCATAAAGCGTTGCGGTGAACTCCGTGAGCTTGACGACTTTCGGCTGCACCGGCGCGCCGCGCAGGAACACGACATTGTTGAGCACCGGGCCCGCTTCCAGCTCGCGCACAGCTTCGCGCATGGCGTCGAGACGTTTCAGGCGGAAGGCAAGCCGCGCCGCCATTTCCTCACCGGTCGGCTCATCGTCGCCCAGCGCTTCGGGTTTCGGCAGCAGCAGGCGCGACTTCATGAAGGCGAGCCAGGAGGCCATCAGCAGATAATCCGCCGCCAGATCAATCCGCTTGGTGCGCGCGTCCTCGATGAACACCATGTACTGCTCGGCAAGCTGCAGCATGGAAATCTGCAGCAGGTTCACCTTCTGGCGCCGCGCAAGTTCCAGCAGCAGGTGCAGTGGGCCTTCATAGCCCGGCAGATCCACCGAGAAGAGGTTCACGCCGTCGGCTTCGGCGACGTCTGCCGAAAGCGCGTCGATTGTGATCGCGTCAACGCTCATGCCATCGCCCCCAGTTGCGGGAAGAGTTCATGGAACCGGCGCCAGCCCTTGGCGGCTTCGAAAGGTTCGAGGCGGCGCGCGATGGCGTCGGCGGCGTCGGCGCGGTCTTCGGCCTTGCCGTCCAGATGCGGCGCGGCCTGGGCCACTTCGGTCATCTCGGCGAGAATTTCAGCCGCGTCCTTCAGGAAACCGGAACAATGCAGCAGCACATCGCAGCCCGCCGCGATTGACGCGCTGGCGCGCTCCGTCAACGTGCCGCCCAAGGCCTTCATCCCCAGATCATCCGTCATCAGGAGGCCATCAAACCCGATTCGGCCGCGGATGACGTCCCGAATCATGATGCGCGACACGGTGGCCGCCTTGCCGGGATCGTAGGCGTCGTAGGAAATATGCGCCGTCATCGCCATCGGCGCATGGGCGACGCGCGCGAAGGCGTCAAAGTCCTTGGCGAGTTCATTGTCGCCGGCGTTGACGCGCGGCAGTTCGTAGTGGCTGTCAGCAAAGGCGCGGCCGTGGCCGGGAATGTGCTTGATGACGCCGGCCACCCCGCCCGCGGCAAGGCCTGATAGAGCCGCGTCAGCGAGATCCGCGATGCCGGCCGGATCGGCGCCGAAGGCCCGGTCGCCGATGATGTCATGGGCGCCGGGAACCGGCAGGTCGACCACAGGGGCGCAATCGGCATGGATCGAAAGGCTCGCGAGTTCCGCCGCAATCAGCCGGTGGCCCAGCCAGGCGGCTTCGCGGCCCTTCTCGGGATCGGTCGCATAGATCGCCGCATAGTCGGCGCC
>JBGTKE010000401.1:0-2828 GCA_041744775.1 Hyphomonas sp.
TCGTCCGTGGTCGCCGCGATGCTGAAGGCCGAGGGCTATGACGTGATCGGGATCACGCTGCAGCTCTACGACCATGGCGCCGCCATCGAGAAGAAGGGCGCCTGCTGCGCCGGGCAGGATATTCACGATGCCCGCAACGTGGCCGACCAGATCGGCATCCCGCATTATGTGCTGGACTACGAGTCGCGCTTCCGCGAGCAGGTGATGGAAGATTTCGCCGACACCTATCTTGCGGGCTCGACACCGATCCCCTGCATCCGCTGCAACCAGACGGTCAAGTTTTCCGACCTCCTGCGCACCGCGAAGGAACTCGGCGCCGACTGCCTCGCGACTGGTCACTATATCCGCCGCTCTGAAGGTCCGCATGGCCCGGAACTCCACCGCGCGCGCGATGCGAGCCGCGACCAGTCCTACTTCCTGTTCGCCACCACGCGGGCGCAGCTGGACTATATCCGCTTCCCGCTCGGCGATCTTCCGAAGACGGAGGTTCGCGAACTGGCGGAAAAATTCGATCTGCCGGTCGCTGCCAAGCCCGATAGCCAGGACATCTGTTTCGTGCCGGATGGCTCCTACGCCAAGGTCGTCGAGAAACTGCGCCCCGGTTCGGGCCGCGCGGGCGAGGTCGTCCACCTCGACGGCCGCGTGCTCGGCGAACATGAAGGCGTGATCAATTACACGATCGGCCAGCGCCGCGGCCTGGGCGTCGCCACCGGCGAGCCCCTGTTCGTGGTCAAGATCGACGCGCCTAAGCGGCGGGTGCTGGTCGGCCCGCGCGAGGCGCTGATGACGCGCGGCCTGCTGCTAGAAGAACTCAACTGGCTGGGGCAGGGCAGCCTCGAGGACGCCGCGCGTGCCGAGGCAAGCGTGCTGATCCGTGTACGCTCCACCCGCCCGCCGGTGCCCGGCCGGCTGGGATTTGAAGACGACCTGCCTGCGGTGTTCTTCGACGCACCGGAAGAAGGCGTCGCGCGCGGCCAGGCAGCGGTATTGTATGATCCCGAAGGCGGCACGCGCATCCTCGGCGGCGGGTTCATCGCCCGCGCCCTGCCGGTGGACGCGCGTGTGGCCGCTTCCTGAACCCCGCGTTTGCCCGGACATTGCCCTCAGCCGGCGATTGTTCCGGAAAGCCAGTTGACGATTGAGCGGCTGAGGCTAGCGTCCCGCATGGCAGGGGGAGGCGAACATGGACTTGAAATCACGATTTACGGAGTTCCTGCTCCAGAAGGCTGACGACCGGCCAGCGCCAATGCTGGACGTCCGCTTCGAGCCGGCGCTGCCGTCGCGAATCCTCGATGCCGGAGAGCCCCATCCCGACGGCGCCGTGCTGGAGGAGAGCCTCGACGCCGAAGGCCAGAGCTTCGTCATCTGCTACAGCAATGCCGACGGCGTCAAAAGCATCCGCCGGATCACCGTGTGGGCGCTCAAACGCACGCCCGAATCGCGCATCCTGCTGCATGCGCGCTGCGCCGAGACGCGGGAAGTGATGAGTTTCCGGGCCGACCGGATCAAGTACTGCATGGACATGAATGGCGACGTCTTCGAACCTCCGGCCCTCTTCCTTGCCGGGATATTCGGCCTGAGCGTGCCGGATGCGCTGTTGCTGGCGGCAACCAGTGCCGCGCCGTCCGGCGTCTGGCCACCGCCTGACCAGGCCTATTGCCTGCTTCGCGAGCAGCTGCGCCATGAGCTGATTTTGCTGACCGCCATGGCGGAGTCCGATGGCCAGGTCTCGTTGCCGGAGACCGAAGCGATCACCCGCTATGCCCGCCACCGTGCCGAGCGGCTCGGGATCGATCTGGACGAGCCCCGGGCCCAGAAGTTCCACGGCCTGGTCCGGCGCCTGCGGCCCACCGGGGACCAGATTCGCGCAGCCCTCGACGAGATCGCCTCGCGGCCGCCGAAGGCGCAGATGGAGATCGTCCTCGCCTGCCAGGAAGTCATGCTGGCGGATGGGCATGTGCATGCCGGCGAACTTGACCTGCTTGATCAGATCCGGACCGACCTGGCAGACGGCTGAGGCTCAGCCCAGCCAGCCGGGTGCCTGCACGCCGGCGCTGAAGGCGGGGGCGGGATGGCGCTTCAGCAGTTTTGCCACGATCAGGTCTGCGACACGGTCGGCTTCGCGCAGGGGTTCGTACGTCCACTGATCAAGCGTGCCGGTAAACCGGCGCGCCGCGCCGCGGGCGATCAGGCTCTCATGCAGCTGCGTGAACTTTGCAGCCTGGCCCTCGAGCGGCGCGATGTGCACCGGCAGGCCATGCCAGGCCGCTTCTGACAGCATGTTGGAACTGTCCTCGGTAACGATCGCGGCTTTCGAGAACATCAGCCAGCCAAGATAAGGATTGGGGCCATCCTGCGCGCCGGACCAGAACTGCCCGCCGGTTTCGTCCGCCATCTTGCGGAACTGCGCGATGATGCTGATCGGTGTGCGGCGCGACGTGGTGATCCGCAGCCGCCAGCCCTGCGAAGCGAGCGAGCGCAGCTGCGCTTCCAGGCGCGCCGCGGCGGCCGGCGTGAACGTGTGGACTTTGGAATTGCCGCCGAGCACGACGATCACGCTGCGATTGGTATCGTCCGCCAGCAGAGCAAATTCCTGCGCTGATTCTTCCATAGAGTCTGGAGAAAAGTAGGCGGGCGAGCCGACTGTCGACACTACGTTTGCCCCCGCCAATCCGTCATGCTCGGGCACGACCAGAAGGTCAAAGTTGGATGCGTCGATATAGGGATCGAGAATCTGGACGGTGAAGGTTTGGCCGCCCGAGCGTCGGCGCACCAGCAGGGTGAAGGCTGCCGAGCGGCGCCCCGCCGCGATCCACAGCGTCGGCCAG
>JBGTKE010000402.1:0-1756 GCA_041744775.1 Hyphomonas sp.
CGAGCAGCGGCAGGAAGGCCTGCGTGACCCGCAGCATGCCGAACACGTTGACCGTGAAGTGCGCTTCGAAATCCTTCAGCGGCTGGATCGCCAGCGGGCCCATCTTGGCGATGCCGGCATTGTTGACGAGGCCGGTGAGGCGCCGGTTGCCGAGCGCCGCAGCGATGACGGGGACGGCGGCCTCGACCTGCTCGGCTTTCGCAACATCCAGCTTGATCGGCCTGAGGTCGCCGGCGGCGCCGTCCTTGAGGCGCATGCCGTCCGATTCCGAACGCACTCCGGCAAACACGGTCCAGCCCCCGGCGCTGAGGTGGCGGGCGGCGGCATAGCCGATCCCAGTGGAAGCGCCTGTAATGAGCACGGTACGGGCGAAGGCCGGGGCTGTGAGTTCGGTCATGACTCCTACTACGCACTGCGCAGCTGTTTAGTTCTCGGTTTTCCTCGCTCCACCTTCGATTACGGTGAATCGTGGCTTTGAGCGGCGCAGGGAGGTGACGTTGCTGGCCGAACTGGCGGCGGGAACAAGGGCCGGGCGGGACCGTGCGGGGGGCTCCGGCGGCAGTTCGGGCTCTGGCTCGCGGACGGGGGGGCGGCGCCTCTGGCCCATCGGTTTCTTCGCCTTGAACCCTTTCGGCTCCTTGCCGCGCGCCTTCTTGTCGATCTGCTTGAGTTTCAGCTGCTGCAGGCCGGACAGCGCTTCGCCGTCTGCGCCCTTCATCGGGTCGGCGAACGCCGAGCCGTATTTCTCGATCCGGCCTTCGACTTCCTCGAGGAAGGCGGTCTCCCAATCGGTCAGCGGCGGTCCGAGACCCTGCGCCGCAAGTTCAGCCGCCCGGCGCAGCTTTCGCAGCGCGGCGCGTTTCTTGCGCTCGTCAACCTCCCTTGGCATGGCGCTTACCTAAGGCGAATTTGAGCCGGCAGGCAATCTCAGGCTTCACCGAGGGCGATCAGGTAGGTTTCGAGGATCATTTCCTGCTCGTCGCGCTCCGCCTTCTCAATCTTCCGTAGACGGATCACCTGGCGTAGCGCCTTGGTATCGAAGCCGATGGCTTTCGCCTCGCCGTAGACTTCCTTGATCTGCTCGGCGACCTCTTTCTTCTCCTCTTCCAGCCGCTCGATCATGGCGACGGTCTGGCGGAGTTTTTCCCGGGTGGTTTCGTCGATCTTGATGATCTGCGCATCGTCAGCCATGGCGGGTCCTTTCCGGGGTTTTCAGGCGAAGGCGAGGCTCTTAGCGGGTCTCGGCGGGGAGCGCCAGACGGCGGATGGCATCCGCCACAGCGCCGCCTTCGCCGTGATGGGGCATGTGCCCTTCGTCCGGCAGGATGACGAGTTCGATCGCCGCCTGTTTCTTCAGCCTTGCGATATGCAGCTTCGGAGAGATCACCGTGTCCTGGCTGCCGGAGAAGGCGATGATCGGCATCGCGAGTTCAGAGTAGCGGGCAGACTGGGCGGCCAGTTCTTCCTGCAGGGCAACCACATCGCGCGCATTGGCGCGGAAATTGGCGGGGCGGAAAAGCAGTCCGAGGGCAGAGTTTTCGAAATAGCCCTCCGGGGCAGGGGCGGGCCTGAACACGCTGCCGATGCCGCTGCGCACCTGCGTGGGCCCGACCAGCGGGAGGAGCTGGCTGAAGGCATTGCCGAACACCGGCGGGGCGGCAAGCGTGTTGTACCAGGCGGTGCCACCATCGCCCCAGTCATGCGTGACCGGTGCCAGCAGCACGAGGCCGGCGACGAGATCCGGCCGGTCGAGCGC
>JBGTKE010000403.1:0-3721 GCA_041744775.1 Hyphomonas sp.
CCGTCAACGCCGCGAACACGGCCTTTCCGAGCCCGGCTTGGCCCTGCGCGAGCTTGCGGACCTTGCGCGCAATCGAGGCGTCGCCGACGCCCTTTTCGCGGTAGGCCGCGTCGAACCCGTCGAGCACGAGGTCGTTCAGGCGCTCAATCAGGCGCGCCGGCTCCCGGCCCGGAATGGCGCTCAGCCGGACGCAGGCGAGGCTGGTAAGCAAGGTCACCATACCCGCCCTGCCCTCGAACGTGTCAGGCACGCCGGCATCGCTGTAATGGACCGGTTCGAGCGCATGGTGCAACAGGCCCCGATAGGCTTCGGCGGCCGCCCTGCGCCGCGCGGCACGGCGCTGGAACCAGTTGCCCGAAAATTCCGTCAAGGGTGTACTCCCATGCTTGCCAAGCCCGGTTACCTGCCGCTAGTTCGTGCGTCAAAGCCCAACTGGAGTGACTCCATGCGTAAAAGTGCCATCCTGGCGGTCAGCCTGCTCGCGCTGCCCCTGACGGCGTGCCTTACGCCCGCCCGCGATTTCCACGGCTATATTCCGGACGACGTCCAGCCCTACGACATCAAGCCGGGCGAGGACACGCGCGCGTCGGTGTCGGCCCAGCTCGGATCGCCCTCCACCAAAGGCCTGTTCGACACCAACACCTGGTTCTACATCTCGGACGTCCAGGAGCGGTTCGCCTTCTACAAGCCGAAGGTCGCAGACCGCAGCATCACGGCGATCCGCTTCGGAGAAGATGACACAGTCGATGAAGTGCTGCGCTACACAGCCGCAGATGGCCAGGTGATCAGCTATACCGCCCGCGAAACCGCTACCCGCGGCCGCGAGCTCGGCCTCTGGGAGCAGATCTTCGGGACCGTGGGTAACATGCGCCTGCCGAACTCCGACGAAGCCACGCCGGGCAACCCGACCGGCCGGCGGCAATAGTCCGCGCTTCGACTCGACAAAGTCCCCAAAGAAAAAGCCCCGGAACCAAAGTTCCGGGGCTTTCGTTTGATCTGTACCCGGACCCTATTGACCGGCCAGCACGGCGAGCAGCAGCAGCGCGACGATGTTGGTGATCTTGATCATCGGGTTCACGGCAGGACCGGCAGTGTCCTTGTAGGGGTCGCCGACCGTGTCACCGGTGACGGCAGCCTTGTGGGCCTCGGAGCCCTTGCCGCCATGGTGGCCGTCTTCGATATACTTCTTGGCATTGTCCCATGCGCCGCCGCCCGAGGTCATCGAGATGGCCACGAACAGGCCGGTCACGATCACGCCGAGAAGCATGGCCCCGACGGATGCGAGCGCGGCGCCCGAACCGGCGATCAGCCAGATCGCGATGAACAGCACGATCGGCGAGAGCACCGGCAGGAGTGAGGGAACAATCATCTCCTTGATCGCGGCCTGCGTCAGGATATCCACGGCGCGGCCATAATCTGGTTTCTCCGTACCCTGCATGATGCCCGGCTTTTCGCGGAACTGACGGCGAACTTCCTCGACCACGGCCTGCGCCGCGCGGCCCACCGCCATCATCGACATACCGCCGAAGAGGAACGGGAGCAGGCCGCCGAACAGGAGGCCGACCACGACGTAGGGGTTGGCAATCGAGAAGTCGACCGTGACACCGTAGAAGAACGACCCTTCAACGGCGCGGGCCGAGAAGTATTTCAGGTCCTCCGCATACGCCGCAAACAGCACGAGTGCGCCGAGACCGGCAGAGCCGATCGCGTAGCCCTTCGTGACCGCCTTGGTCGTGTTGCCGACAGCGTCGAGCGCATCGGTCGTCTTGCGGACTTCCGAGGGAAGCTCTGCCATTTCAGCAATGCCGCCAGCGTTGTCGGTCACCGGGCCGAACGCGTCGAGCGCCACGATCATGCCGGCAACGCCAAGCATCGTCGTGGTTGCGATCGCGATGCCATAGAGGCCGGCGAGGTTGTAGGTCAGCAGGATGCCGCCGATGATCGTCAGGGCCGGAAGCGCGGTGGCTTCCAGCGAGACGGCGAGGCCCTGGATAACGTTCGTGCCGTGGCCGGACTCGGAGGCTTTCGCGATCGAGCGGACCGGGCGGTACTTGGTCTCGGTATAGTAGGCTGTGATCACGACGATCAGCAGCGTGACGAAGAGACCGGCCACACCGCAGGCAAACAGTTTCCAGCCGGTGATGTCAGCCGCTGCGCCGGTCACCGGATTGACGAGGCCAAGCAGGTCGCCTGCGCCTTCCATGGTGCCGTTGAGGCCGCCCGGAAGAACGGTTTCGATGGCGAGGGCGAGGCCGCCGATCGAGAGGACGCCGGTGACGATGAGCGCCTTGTAGAGCGCGCCCATGACATCGGTGGAGCCCTTCGAGAGGGTGGCGAAGAAAGTGCCGATGATCGAGGTGACGATACACACCGCGCCGATCGCGAGGGGCAGCATCATGATCTCACCGATATACGGCGTCGCGGCGAAGTAGATGCCGCCAAGCACCATGGTGGCGACGAGCGTCACAGCATAGGTCTCGAACAGGTCAGCCGCCATGCCGGCGCAGTCGCCGACGTTGTCGCCGACATTGTCAGCGATCGTAGCCGCGTTGCGCGGATCATCTTCCGGGATTCCGGCTTCCACCTTGCCGACCATGTCGCCGCCGACATCCGCACCCTTGGTGAAGATACCGCCGCCGAGACGGGCGAAGATCGAGATCAGCGAAGCGCCGAAACCGAGCGAGACGAGGGCATCGATGATTTCGCGTTTCTGGTCTTCGTTGGTCAGCGAGAGGCCGATCGGTCCGGTGAGCAGGCCGTAGTATCCGACGATCCCGATGAGCGCGAGACCGACCACCAGCATGCCGGTGACGGCGCCCGATTTGAACGCCATCTGGAGGCCCTCATTGAGGCCCTTCCGGGAAGCTTCGGTGGTGCGGACGTTGGCCCGCACGGAGACGAGCATGCCGATAAAGCCGGCAAGACCCGAAAGCACGGCGCCGACAATGAAACCCAGCGCGGCTTTCCAGCCCAGCGCGATGAAGAGAATGACAGCGACGCCTGCACCCACGATGGCGATGGTGCGATACTGGCGGCTGAGATAAGCGTTGGCGCCTTCCTGGATCGCGGCAGCGATCTCAATCATCCGCGGGTTGCCCGCAGGCGCTTTCATGATCGAATTGACCTGCCAGTAGCCATAAGCAACCGACAGGAAGCCCGCACCAAGCGCGAGTAAATACCAAGTCATTGGCTTTCCTTCCTAACCCCTATACCGAACAGCCCCGCACAGGCGGGGTTGCGGCGTGTTTTAACGACGGTTCTGCCTGCCAGCCGGCCCCCCGGGGTGCAACTTGCCTCACTTTAGGGGCGAGTGGCGGGCATTCCGATACTACCATGCTGGTAGGCCACGGTTTCCGGGAGGTTAACGCGGCGACTTTCGTGGGTCACGGACAGGCCCGGTTCGGCGAAGATTCGCCCGATACGCGAAATCCGGATCCCCAGCGCCTGCGCGGCTTGCAGGAGTTGGTCTCCGTTCCCGGGCGCCGCCGAGAACAGCAACTGATAGTCATCCCCCCAGGTCGCAAGATCCAGCATTTCGGCCAGGCTCGACGCGCCGCCAGCGAACGGCACTGATTCGAAAACGATCTGGGCTCCCGCCCCGGACGCATCTGCAAGGGCGCCGGCATCGCCCAGCAGGCCGTCCGAAACATCCATGGCCGCCGAAGCGAAGCGGCTGACCAGGTCGGCAGCGCCAAGGGGCGGCAGGGCCGGCGTCAGGAGC
>JBGTKE010000404.1:0-2587 GCA_041744775.1 Hyphomonas sp.
GATGAAGGCCGAGCGCCTGAAACGTGCGGAGATCCTTACGGCCGAGGGCGAGAAACAGTCCGCCATCCTCAAGGCCGAAGGCCAGAAGCAATCG
Source organism: Hyphomonas sp. (assembly GCA_041744775.1). Lineage (GTDB taxonomy): Bacteria > Pseudomonadota > Alphaproteobacteria > Caulobacterales > Hyphomonadaceae > Hyphomonas. The sequence continues at coordinate 95 of JBGTKE010000404.1, forward strand.
CAGATCCTGCAGGCGGAAGGCCGCAAGGAAGCGGCCTTCCGCGACGCTGAAGCGCGCGAGCGCGAAGCCGAGGCCGAAGCCAAGGCGACCGCAATGGTTTCCGAGGCGATCGCCAAGGGCGACGTCAATGCGATCAACTATTTCCTCGGCCAGGCCTATGTCGCCGCTTTCGAGAAGCTTGCCACGTCGCCGCAGCAGCGCACGGTCATCATCCCGGCGGAATTCTCGTCCATCCTCGGCACCATCGAAGGCATCCGTGGACTGACGGACGCCGCCAAGACGGCCAGCGCGGCCTCGCGGCCGCCAGGCAGCGCCGTGCCGCCAACGCGCACCTAATCGTTCATCCGCCTGCAGAAGAAGGCAAGACACATGGAACAACTGCTCTCTCAGATCACCTGGTGGCACTGGCTGGTGCTCGCCCTGATCCTTTTCGGCATCGAAATGGTGACCGGTACGTTCGACCTGCTAATGGCGTCCATCGCGGCGGCCCTGACAGCGGCGTTCGCCGCTTTCGCGCCGGAAAGCGCAACGGCCTGGCACCTGCAGGTGCTCGTTTTCACCGTGGCCGCCATAGCTCTGATCCTTGTCAGCCGGTTGGTATTCCCCGGCATGCGCAAGGCTGCGCCGGAACATCCCACGCTGAACAAGCGGATGGTGCAGCTGGTTGGCCAGCGGGGCGAGATCACACGTGAACTCGGCGGCGGCCATGGCCAGGTGAAGATCGGTGACACGGTCTGGGGCGCTGAAGCGGCGGCAGGCGAAGGCGCGCTGAATATCGGTGACAGGGTTGTCGTGGACTCCACACGGTCCAGCATGGTGGTGGTGCGCAAGGCCTGATCTCTTCAAACCTTCTCCCCTGGGAGAAGTGTTGGGATGAGGGGGGTGGCTTCTCCTGAAGTGCAGCGCTAGCGGGCGGAGCTCAGCTCCCCCTGACCCCCGGCCACTCTCACAAGGGAGAGGGGAGAAGTTACTCCGTATCCGGACGGCCAGGCTGCTTCGGGTCAAGCTTCGGCGCAGGCGCCAGCCGCATCACTTCGGTCTGGAAGCGCTCATCATCGCCCACCAGCAGGTAGGGCAGCGCCTTGCACATCGCATCGCCCAGCGGCGCGAACCAGTCGAGATCCGCCTTCGAGAAGTCCGACAGCAGGTAGGGCATCACCAGCGACTTGTCGCCGGGATGGCCGACGCCGACCCGGATGCGCCGAAAGTCCGGCCCGAGATGCGCAATCGCCGAGCGCACGCCGTTATTGCCCGACGCCCCGCCGCCGCGTTTCACGCGCACACGTCCGGGCGCGAGATCGATCTCGTCATGCAGCATCGTGCATGCGTCCGGGCCCACCTTGTAGAACGTCGCTGCCTTCGACATCGCCCGACCGGACTCATTGTAGTAAGTCTGCGGCTTCAACAGTAGAACTTTCAGCCGCCCGTTCGCGGTATCAACCGCGCCCTCTGAAATCTCGGAATGGAACTTCGCGCGCCACGGCCCGAAGCCGTGCGCGGCGTGAATCCGGTCGAGCAGCAGGAAGCCGGCATTGTGCCGGTTCTTCGCATATTTTGTGCCCGGGTTTCCCTGTCCGGCAAGGATCAGCATGGCTCGCCTGTCCGTCTTTTATCCGCCCCCGGAATCGAAGAGGCCGCCCGCTTGTGACGGGCGGCCTCCTGAAAGTCCAGAAGGATCACTTCTTGGCGGCAGGCTTCGCCGGAGCGGCGCCTTTGGCCGGTGCCGCAGCGGCTGCGCCAGCCGCCGGGGCTTTCGCCTTCGCCGCCGGAACCTCTTCGGCGGCAGGTGCCACCACGTCTTCCTCGATCTTGCCGCCGCGTCCCGCGATCGTCGCGATCGTGAAGTCGCGGTCGCCAATGGCCGGTGACGCGTCTTTCGGAAGCTTGATGTCCGAAATTTTCACGTTGTCGCCAACTTCGAGCGCCGAAATGTCGGCCTCGAGATATTCCGGGATTTTGGCGGCGGGAACGTTGAGTTCGACGGAGTGGCGAACTACGTTGAGCGTACCGCCCTTTTTCAGGCCGGGGCTCGTTTCCTGGCCCTTGAAGTGGACCGGAACCTCGACCTTGATGATCTGGTCCGGCTCCACGCGGCGCAGGTCTACATGCCAGGGCTGGTCGGAGACCGGGTGCATCTGGATGCCCTGCGGGATGACGAGCTGCTTTTCGCCCTTGTGGATCAGCGTGGCGGTTGTGTTCAGGAACTGGCCGGTTTCGACAGCCTTGATCACTTCGGCTTTCTTGAGGTTGATGGCGACCGGGGCGAGATCGCCGCCGTAAAGGACGCCGGGCACGAAGCCCTGCCGGCGGGCTTCACGCGCGCCGCCGGTGCCAACGCGCTCACGCACGTCAACATTGAATGAAATCTTGTGTTTGGACATTTGGTTTCCTTTCGCCCTGGACCGTGCCTTACGTTGCGTAAGGTCGGAACCTGACACGCACGGCCTGGCGCCGTCGTTTCTGAACGGCGGCGTATAGGGGAAGGGGAATAGG
>JBGTKE010000405.1:0-2079 GCA_041744775.1 Hyphomonas sp.
CTGGCCTTTGCGGCCGCCTCGCCATCAGCCGCCTACTCCGCGCGCACGGCCGACGGGCGCCACCCGGCCCGCTTCGAAATCAACCTGATGCGCATGAGTGACTGGCCCGATTTCACCCTGCCCACGCTTGTCTTCCACGAAACCGTGCCGGGCCATCATCTCGAAAGCGCGTTGGCCGCCGAACGGGGACGCCTGCCGCTGGCGCGCCAGCTGATCTGGAACGCCGGCTATGGCGAAGGCTGGGCCTCCTACGCCGAAACGCTTGCCGATGAAGGTGGTCTTTACACGGACGATCCACTCGGACGTATCGGCTACCTGCAATCGATGCTTTTGCGCGCCGCGCGTCTCGTCGCCGATACCGGCATTCACCAGCAGAAATGGACCCGCGACCGGGCCGTCGGCTATATCATCGCCGCAACCGGCCTGAGCGCCGAAGCAGCGGCGGATGAGGTGGACCGTTACAGCGTCTGGCCCGGCCAGGCGGCGGCCTACTGGATCGGGCGCCAGAGGCTGCTCGACCTGCGCGAGCGGGCCCAGCGTGTGCTCGGCCCCCGGTTTGAACCGAAAGCCTTCCATGCCGCGATCCTCGGCGCCGGGCCCCGTCCGCTCGACATGGTCGAGGCGGACGTGGCCCGCTGGTATACCGAGGCCGCGCGTTAAGCCTCAGGCCGCCAGGCGGATGACCTCGCCGGACCGGACCACCGGCTGGAAGCCGGCTTCGAGGTCGGCGACCATCTGCTTGCGGGCCGGGCCTTCGAATTCGAGGGCGACGAACACGGCGCTCGCACCGTAACGTTCGGCCTCGGCGAGGGCCCAGATCGGCTGAACGTCATGCGGCTTGCCGGAGAGTTCGATCACCCGGAAAATCCGCCAGCCGCAGGCCTCGGGAATGGCGAAGATCGCAACTCCCGGTGCCCGTGCCCAGGGCGCGTCCGCAGCCGCGCGCTGGAATGACCATGCCTTGCCTGATTGACCGCGAAAGCTGACTGCGTTACCCATGTTCCTGCTCCGTTCCTTGTGGGATGTTCCTACTCTGTTCCAATAAAGTTCGCAAGAAGTTTTTGGTAAACAACAGGTTAATGGAGGATTTGCCGCGTTAACGGATGACAGTGAACTTCCGGCTCTCGAACACGCGCAGGACCTGATTCAGCTCCCGCCCACGCCGCAGCACCTGCCCGCCGAGTCCGTACACCGCATACTGGCCTTGCCGGTTTGCCAGCACCGGTTCTTTCTCGATTCGCCAGCTCGGGCTTTCGGCATGCCGCCGGAAGATCGCGAAGGTGGCGACATCCTTGCCGAAGCCGATTGAGTAATCGCGCGCCTCGCCGGCAATCACCAGACGGCCATAGACATCAAGGATGGGCTGGAGTTCGCTCTTCTGGAAGGCGACCACCGGATCGGAGGCAGGCTTGCGCGAAAGATGTTCCGTCATTCTGGACAGTTCCGCATAGCTTCGCGTCTGCGTCCAGTCCCGAAACGACTAACTGCGAATTAATCCGTATTTCCCGGAATCTCCGCAATTCGGACTTGCCCCGGACACAGCGCGCCGCCATCTTTGGATTGTCGGGCGGAGGCAATTTGCAGGTGCTCCAGACCCATCAGCCCCCCCAGCCCCCTGGGGCGCTTGATCAGCTTCTGTCCGACACCCTCCTCCCTTCGAAGAGACGTCCAGTGCCTCAGCGCTTGCCGAACCGTTCGAGCACCGGCTTGACGATGCGCCCCGCGCGCTGACCGATTCCGGACACATTCGCGAGGCGCCGTGTGATGAACCCGTCAAGATCTTCCGGCGCCGGATGATCTGCCCAGTAGAGCACAATTCCCGGCAGCACCGCCGCCAGCAGGCCGCGCTTGGAATAGCGGTTATAGTCTTCGGACGCATCGCCCGCCGCGGTCCAGACCATGTCGGCCACCTTCCACGTCCGCTGCAGCGCCGGCCCCGCGCCCCATGGCAGAAAGCCACGGCTCGCCGCCCGCCGCACTGCATCCCGGTTCGGCTCCAGCGCCGCCAGCCAGGCCAGAACGCCGGCCTTCACCTTGTCCGGCACCCGCATCGCCGTCATGTCCTCGCCCGCCAGCGCC